>JACQTM010000277.1 GCA_016210825.1 Hyphomicrobiales bacterium | reverse complement strand
TCCCTAACCCTCCCCCACAAGGGGGGAGGGAATACGCATGTGCATATCGCGAGAGCTATGCATGATGTCGGAAATGACCCTCCCCACCACTCCCTCCTTCCGCCTCGATGGCAAGCGCGCGCTGATCACCGGCGGCGGGCGCGGCATCGGCCTTGCTGCAGCGGCGGCGCTCGCCGAAGCCGGCGCGCACGTGACGCTCGCGGCGCGCAGCAAGGATGAGATCGAAGCGGCGGCGGCCGCGATTCACGCGCGCGGGCAGAAAGCCGAAGCTGCCGTCCTCGACGTCACCGACATTCCGGCCGTGCGCAATTTAGTCGCCGCGCACGATTCTTTCGACATCCTCTTCAACAACGCCGGCACCAATCGGCCCGGGCCGTTCGTCGATGTGACGATCGAGAACTATGATCTCGTATTTAATCTCAACGTGCGCGCGATGTTTTTCGTGGCGCAAGCGGTGGCGCGGCGGCTGATCGCAGCCAAGCGCCCGGGCTCGATCATCAACGTCTCCTCGCAGCTCGGCCATGTCGGCTGGGCGCGGCGCACGATCTACGTCGCCTCAAAGCACGCCGTCGAAGGTTTCACCAAGACGCTCGCGCTCGAGCTCGCACCGAACGGTATCCGCGTCAATTCGCTGGCGCCGACCTTCATCGAGACGCCGATGACACGGCCGATGCTGACCGACGAAGCGTTCAAGAAAGCCGTGCTCGACAAGATCAAGCTCGGCCGCCTCGGCCAGGTCGAGGACCTGATGGGAGCGATCGTCTTCCTCGCCTCCGACGCCTCGTCGCTCGTGACCGGGACCTCACTCGTCGTCGACGGCGGCTGGACGGCGGAGTGAACGCTATTTCAACGCCGGCAAATCCGCGAAATATTCCGGGTGTTCTTTCTGCACCTCGGCCATGAACTGGGGCTGGAACAGGCTGGGCACGTCAAGCCGGGCCGCGCCTTTCAGCGTGTTCATCAGCACCTCGTCCTCGGCATTGTTGAAGGCGCGCATTACCGCCGGAGAGAGCCGCGGATCGAAGCTGATGTGCTTGACGCCCTTCTTGCCGATCGCCACGTCGGTGCCCGGCACCCACTTGGCGAAAATCTCCACCGCCTCGTCGCGATTGTTGCGGGTGAAGTGCGACGACGCGGCAAGACCCGCGGCGATGCTTTTGACCAGCGCCGGCTTGCTCTCGACGGTCGGACCGTGCGCGGTCGCGATCATCACGTAAGACATATGATGGCCGCCGCGGATGACCAGATACGAATCCGGCACCTGTTCGAGCACCTGGGTGACATAAGGCTCCCACGACACCACCGCGTCGACCTTGCCCTCCTTCAGCGCGGGAGCCAGGCCGAACTGCGACCAGATGTTCTCGATGGTGAGTTCCTCGTATTTCATCTTGGCGCGGCGCAGCACCATCTTGAAATATTCATCCGATGTCTGCCCGCGCGCCAGCCCGATGCGCTTGCCCTTGAGATCGGTGATCTTGCCAGCGGCGACGCCGGTGCCCTTCTTGGTGACGATGGCAAGCGGCTCGTCGGCATTGTCGCGGGTGGCGTCGTTCATGATGATGCCGATCACCTTGAACGGCTCGCCCGAATGCACCGCCTTGAGATAGGTGGTCACGCTCATGTCGCCGATCTGCGCGCGGCCGTCGTGCATGGCGTTGACCATGTCGGTGCCGGTATCGACCACCAGCATCTTGGCGTCGACGCCATGCTTCTTGAAGAAGCCCTTCTCCGCGCCGACGAACATCGGCAGGTGGCCGAAATTGTTGCCGATCACCACGTCGAGCTTGGGCAATTCTGCCATTGTCTTCCTCCCGGAATTGAAATTCTTCCGCCTCAGGATTTCGCCAGCACCTCCGGATTGACGCAGTTTGACGGCTTCCGCCCCGCGAGTAGCGCCTCGATATTGTCGACGACGCAATTCGCCATCACGATGCGCACCTCCATCACTGCGCTGCCGAGATGCGGGGTGAGCGCGACGTTCTTCATCTTGCGCAGGACGGCGGCGACTTTCGGCTCATGCTCAAATACGTCGAGGCCCGCGCCGGCGATCCGCCTCTTCGTCAGCGCACGTACGAGCGCGGCTTCGTCGATGATTGCGCCGCGCGCGGTGTTGATGACGAAGGCGGTCGTCTTCATCAGCGCGAATTCGCGCGCGCCGATCATGTGATGCGTATCGGCCGTGAGCGGGGGATGCAGCGAAACGAAGTCGGCATCCTTCAGCAATTGATCAAGCGCGACATATTGCATGCCAAGTTCGCTCTCGGCGTCGGGCTTGCGGCGCGGGCCGCAGTAAAGAATCCGCATGCCGAAGCCGCGCGCGCGGCACGCCACCGCCCGTCCGATACGCCCGCCGCCGCCAACGAGGCCGATGGTCTTGCCATAGACCGCGCCACCGGCGAGATGGTTTGACTGCGAGCCGGGAAACTTCCCGGCGCGCACCATGCGATCGCCCTCGATCATCCGCCGCGCCACCGCGATCATTAGGCCGAAATGGATGTCGGCCGTCGCCTCCGCCACGATCGGCGGCACGACGGTGACCGGGATACGCCGCCGCGTCGCCTCTGCGACGTCGATATTGTCCGGCGTGATCGCCATCGAGGTTACGGCGCGCAGCTTCGGATTGGCGGCAAGCACCGCGCGATCGATCCTGTCGTGTAGCAGTGAAAACAGGATGTCGCATTTACGCACGGCGGCGATCAGCGCGCTTTTTTTCAGGATTTTTTCGGCGTTGCGATTGATCCTGACCGTGGCGATGTCGTGCAGCCGGTCGAGTGCGCTTTCGGCGATCGGCTGGGTGATGAAAATGCGCGGGCGCATCAGCGTATCCAGCGCACGACGCCGGCAACCCCGTCCACGGCAACCTGCGCGCCGTCGGGAATGCGGGTCGTTGCGTCGAGCACGCCGAGCACCATGGGAATGCCGCGCTCGCGCGCGAGCGAAGCCAGATGCGACGTCGAGCCGCCAAGCTCGGCTACGACGCCGGCGACGCGCGGCAGGATTTGCGAGAGCGCCGGCCCCGCCACCCGTGTGACCAGGATGTCGCCAGGAGCTACGCGGGAAAGTTCGCATTCGCAATTGACCACGACCGAGCGGCCGGTCCCCCAGCCGATGCCGGCGGGGTGACCGTTCAGTCCAGGATGCTGCAGCCAGATTTCGTCGGGGACATAAGCCGGCTGCACATGCAGCGGACGCGCCTGTAAGAGCTTAAAGCCTTCGTCGTCGAGCGCCCACTCGATCTCGACCGGCTGGCCTATGACGCGTTCCGCCTTGCGCAACAGGCGACCGAGCGCCACCGCTTGCCCGGCATCGAGGCAAGGCGCGCTGACGAGATCGGCGGGTACCGCCTGCGGCTTCGTGCCCTCGCCATGCATGCAAGCCTCGCGATGGTGCTTTCGTCCCGCCTCGATCTTGCGCAAAAAACCCTGACGATTGAGCAGAATGCGGTCCGGCACCACTTCGCCTTGCGCGATGGCGGAGCCGAGGCCCCAGGTAGCGGAGAGCAGCATGTGGCCATCCGCCGTTTCGCTTAATCCACCGCCGGAAGCGCGCGCGGCCACGAGCGGCTGGATCAGCACCGCCATCGCCGTGTCCGCCGGATTGAGTCCGTGATTGTCCATGTAACGGCGTGCATTCGTCGTCCACAATGCCGCCCAGCAGGCGCGCACGGCGGTAAGGAATTCCATTTCACCGGAGAGCCCGAGGAAACTTTCAAACTGCCCTGCAAAATTCGCCCCCGCGCGATCCTCGATTAGCGCCGAGGAGCGCACGACGCCGGGCGCTATGCTCGCCGCGCGTTGCGCGTGCCACGCGGCAAGCAAGGGTTCGACAATCTCCGGCGCGATTGGCTCTTGATAAAGCTTCAGCCGGATTTCGACGGAAAGTTTACGCGCTTGCGGCGGCGATACCTCACCATACGTTTTCAGCGCGCCGTCGAGGCCGAGCCGTTCGATCTGGTGGCGATAGGCATCCGCTGTGAGACAAAATCCACCAGGCGTCGCTAATCCCGCGCGCGTAAGCGCCGCGAGATTCGCCGCCTTCGGCCCGACGCGCTCGGCGTCGGCGGCTTGCGGGGCGCTCAAAGGAATGACTAACTCGGTCATGCACGAGTGCCCATGCGCCGCCTTGGCGCCTATTTGTCATGGCCGGGCTTGTCCCGGCCATCTCGCTTAGGCGGGCACGACATTGCCCACCTGATCGGGATCCCCGGGACTCGGCGCTTCGCGCCGGCCCGGGGATGACGTCGTTCAAAGGCCGACGTCATTTCACATGATCGCCGTAGCCCGGCATCGGATCGACAACGGTGATCTGCTT
>JACQTM010000276.1 GCA_016210825.1 Hyphomicrobiales bacterium | reverse complement strand
GTCTGGGCCACAAGCCGACATCGGTTCACTGGCGGCTAACCTTGCAAAGGCTTCGCCACCTCTCGCGCATGATCGATAAAAAGCTGAACCACCGGGCTTATTGTTCGGCGTCTCAGCGTGACAATCCCAACCGGGCTGGCCGGCAACGGGACCTTGATTGGCAGAACCTTGATCTGGAGGTGACTGCCGCCAAAGCGCACCAGCGACGCCGGGAAATTCGCCAGATAGGGTCCGTTCGCGACCAACGCGGCGGCCAGTGGCATGGGCGCGTGAATGGCGCGTTGCCGCGGCATTTCCAGTCCGATGGCCCGGAATATCTCCATCGCAATGCGTTCCCCGGCGCTGCCCGCGGCCGGAAATACCCATGGATTGTGGACCAGATCGGGGAGCATGACCTTGCGGCGGCGCGTTAACGGATTCCGCCATCCCGCGACGATGACGGTCGTCTCCTTGAACAGGAAGTCGGCCTTCAGGTCTTTCTCGGTAAATGGACTCGGAAGGCGGTCGATGACAAGGTCGACATTACGCTCGCGCAACTCGCGGTAAAGCGTTTCAACGGCCACGGGCAACATGACGTGAACCGCGAGCTTCGGATGGCGGCGATGCAGAGACTTGATGACAGCTGCAACGAAGCCGGCAGCCAGGGCGTTGGGTGTGGCGATACGCAACTCGCCGATCGCCGGGTCCGACAGGTATTCGATTTCCTTGACGCTCTGCTTCAGCTCGTCGAAGACAGCGAGTCCGTGCTTCAGCAGCGAAGCGCCGTAGATCGTTGGCTCGGCGCCATGCCGGTCGCGGTCGAGGAGCGGCTTGCCCACCTCCCGTTCAAGATCTGCGATAGCCTTTGAGATGACCGGCTGAGAGACCGCCAGATGCCGCGCGGCCTTGGCCATGCTGCCATGCTGGGCCACGGCTTGCAGGATATGCAAATCCCGCAATTTGATGCGGCGTCCGATGCGGTCCGACCAGTCCATGCTGCGCCCAAGATCGATAACTGTTCAACTATATCACCCTCCGATCTTAGAACTTTGCGAAATCCGCGAACCCACGCATGGTCGTCGCGCTGGTTTAAGCTCGGAGACCACACATGCTGACTCGCTTACTTGCAGCACTGTCGGCCGTCGGTGTTGCGATTGTTGCGCCCGGCGTCGTACTGGGAGCGGAGATCAAGGTGCTAAGCATCCCGTTCAAGGGACCGCTGGACCAGATCGGACATCAATTCGAGCAGGCAACGGGCCACAAGCTCGCGGTTAAATATGCGCCGGCGGCACCGTTGCGAAAGCAGATCGACGCCGGAGAGCACTTCGATGTTGTCTTGATCTTTCCGAGCGTTGTCGACGAACTGACCAAACAGGGCAAAGTCGTCGCAGATACGCGCGTTGACATAGCGCGAGCAGGACTTGGCCTGGCAGTCAAGAAAGGAGCCGTCAAACCCGACATTCAATCGACTGACGCGTTCAAGCGCGCGCTCCTGGCGTCCAAATCGATTTCGTATGCAGCGCAAGGACCTAGCGGCGCGCATTTGTTGCGTTTGCTTGAACGACTCGGGATTGCGCAAGACGTTACGCCGAAGCTGAAGCCGATGGATGCCGGTTCACTCGTGGTTGGCCCGGTCGCAAGTGGCGAGGTGGAAATCGGCATTGTATCGATCCCGTTCATCCTGGCCGAACCCGGCGCTGAACTGGCCGGCCCGCTCCCACACGAACTACAGAACTACGTCCACTATTCATCGGGGATTGGTTCCACAGCTCAAGACCGGAATGCCGCCAAAGCCCTAATTGATTATTTCAGCCAAGCGGGAGCGATCGAAGTGTTGAGGGCCCACGGGATGGAGGCCGTTGCGGCGCGATAACCGATGCTGCGTCGCCCAGCTCGTCAGATGCATGCAAGCTAGCTTCCAGTGCGATACGAACGACGGAGGCATATAGGGCGCCTGAGACTAGAGGTTCATGCAAATCGCACTACCGTGCCATTCCGTACCGCTGACCGCGTTCTGAATCTCCGAAAGCGAACCGGCGCGCGTTCGTTCGAAATCCTGCGAGAGAATGTTGGATCCCAGTTCCTTTCCCTCCGCCACTTCATCGGGTCATTGCAATCTCTGCCGCCGCTGCAGTCGCTGTCGATCGTGCGCTAGCGGGTGACATCGACATCAGCAATTAACCGCGCGCCGGAATAGATACCGGTCCCACAGCGCCGCGCCGATCAAGGCGGCGAAACCGGCCGCTTCGATCCGCCAGTCGTAAGTGCCAAGCAACGCATAGAGCACCAGCAAAGCACCGGTGGCGCCGACAATGGCCGGTAGCCAGCTCCGGTGCACGCGCTGATTCCATGCGAGCGCGAACGCTGCGAGAATTGCGAAAGCGGCAATCAGTCCAGTCCAGAGTTGTTCATTGATCGGCGCTGACAGGCCGAGAAAGCCGAGCGCGACAACAAGCGCCAGCACGCCATAACAGGCGGCCACCGCCGCGACCGACGTGAACAGCCCAATGAGCCCATGCTGGGCCGCGCGGCGGGCGAGCACGTTGGGCCGCAGCCGCTCGGCCCAGACGGAAAAGGCAGAGCGCGGCGCCATCGGCTTTCGCATCGTGATTTCCGCCGCCCGACCGCCAAGCACGGCCGCGATGCGCCGTGTATCGGCACTGGCGCTTGCAGAGAAATAATCGTAGCGGCGCAAGACGATCACCTCGGCGAAGCCCACAGACCGGAACAGATCAAGATAATCCTCGTCAACGGTCGCACCGACCACGCATTCGGCCCAGAGCTTTGCATCGCCGCGGCGCTCCTCGCCGACCGGCCGCGACAACACAATGTCGGCGATCTGGACGCGCCCGCCCGCCTGCAGCACGCGGAAGATCTCGGCCACGGCCCTGGCTTTGTCCGGCACGAGGTTAAGGACGCCGTTGCTGGTGACCACATCGACGCTGGCATCGGGCAGCGGAATCAACTCCGCATTGCCCTCCAGGACCTCGATATTGGTTGCACCCGCCGCCGCGATATTGCGGCGCAGCTTGAACACCATCGCGGGCGTCATATCAATCGCCCACACCTTGCCGCCGGCGCCGACCAGGCGCGCGGCGATCAATGTGTCGGTGCCCGAGCCAGCGCCAATATCGAGGACGCGATCGCCGCCTTTCACGATGTTTGCGCGAAATGGACAGCCGACGCCGGCGAAGGATTCTAATGCACCGTCCGGCACGCCATCGATCAGCTCTTTCGGATAACCGACAAATAGACAGGCCTTGCGGCCAACCGGAAAATGGAACGGCGTCGCGGGCGCCGCCGCCACCTCGCTGTACATCTGGCGCACCGCACTGAAAATCTGATCCCTGTTGAACCCCAAGATTGCGACCACGGATCACTCCCAAAGCGTAGCGTGGATCAGAATCGATCGATCAATCCCTTGAGCCGCTTCTGCAACGAATGCGGCGACTTCTCATGGCCAAGCTGCTTGACCTTCTGCCTCAGCGCCTTTTCAAACTCGGCGCGCGAGAAGCAGGCGCGGCATTCCTCGAGATGGTGATCGATCTGCCGGCGCTTTTCGGCGTCAATCTCGCCATCGAGATAGGCCAAGAGATGCGCGATGACCTCCTCGCAATGGATACGGTCGCGATTGGTCATGGGCGGCTTCGCTGTTGTTGGGCGTCGACCAGGCCCGCCTCGCGAGCCTGGCGCCACAGCGCGCGCTGCAGCATTGACCGCGCACGGTTGAGGCGCGACCGCACCGTCCCGATTGGCATGCAAAGCATGTCGGCCACCTCCGCGTAAGAATAACCTTCGATCTCGACCAGAACCATGATCACCCGGAATCCGTCGGGCAGATTGTCGAGCGCCCGCTCGATATCGTTGCGCAGCAGCTTGTTGATCAATTCCTGCTCGGGATTGCTCCACCACAATAGGAACGGCTGGTGCAGCTGCTCGAACAGCGAGAATTGCTGCTCGCCCTCCTCGTCGAGGGCTAGCGCCGGTTCCTGGCGCGCCTTGCGTTAATCGCTGACAAAGGTGTTGGTCAGGATCCGGAACATCCATTTTGGGAAGGCTTGCCGGTCGTTGAGCTGGCCGAGATTGCTCCAGGCCTTGAGGACAGCCTCGGACACGAGGTCTTCGGCGGCCGACGGATTGCCGGTCAGGCGCAGGGCAACGCCATAGAGGCGGTCCGTCAGCCGCTCAATTTCGGCTCGAAAGAACGCGCAATCGTCGGCGTTGCCCACCGCACACCTCGCGCCGGAACGTAGGCTATTCCAGGCCATGACGGAATCCCATCGGGAACTCCCTGTCTGGCCGCACAAGATCATGGCTTGATGGCGAGCAGTGACACGCTCTTGACGCCGAACCTGCGACTCGCGCCCTGGGCGTTGGCCGAAATGAACTGATAGGACGGGTTGTCTTCGACCGTGACGATCCGCAGGCCCGCGCCTTCGATCTTGCCGCGATAATCGTTCTGCTGCGCGGCGCCGCCGATGCAGGCCGCCCACAGCGTCGAATTGCACACGATATTCTCCGGCAGCTGCACTTCGGTCACGATATCGGAAATCGCCAGACGTCCGCCGGATTTGAGCAAGCGCGCGGCCTCGCGGAAGACTTCGGCTTTGTCGGTCGCGAGATTGATCACGCCGTTGCTGATCACGACATCGATCAAGGCATCGGGTAGCGGAACCTTTTCGATATAGCCCTTGAGATATTTGACGGCTTGGAAGCCGTCACGGTCGCGCAGGCGCTCGGCCTTTGCGCGCTGTTCGTCAGTCATGTCAACGCCGATGACCTTGCCATTGGGCCCGACCTTGAGCGCGGCAATGAAGGTATCCATGCCCGAACCGCTGCCGAGATCGAGCACGGTCTCGCCCTCCTTGAGCGCGGCGAGATGGAAGAAATAGCCGACACCGGCGAAGGACTGGATCGCCTCGGCCGGAATCCGGTCAAGATCATTCGGCGAATAGCCGAGCCGTTCGGCCAGTGCGCGGCCCATCTCGAAATGAAAATCGCCTTCCGGATGCTCGGCCACGCTGCGATACATCGCCTTGACCTTGCTCTCGAGTTCCTTTGGATCGAATGCGGTGATTGTCGCCATGATCGTTCTCCCTTGTAATAGTCGTAATCGGACCCGCTGCGCGGCCGGGACGCCTGGCGAGCGCCACCGCCCCGGCCGCTCATTTCCCGCTATTGCGTCTTCTGGCGCGGATCGTCCTTCGGATTGACATAAGAGAGAGTCCACGGGCCGGTGCTGTTGAGCTGGATCACCGTGTCCTCATCGGTAAAGGCGAAATGCGCCATGCCCGGAGACATGGCAAAGAAACTGCCCGCCGGCAGCGGCTTGGCCCTGCTCTGGTCCGCCGTCTCGCCCATCCCGAGGCGGAACGTGCCAGAGACGACCGTGACGATCTCCGGCTTGGGATGCGTATGCGGCGCGATGCGATAGCCCTTCGGCAGCTTCAGCCGCAGCGCGAATAGACCCTCCTTGCTCGGATCGCCGTACAGCACCGCGGCTTGCGCTCCCGGTGGGATAGAAGCCGGTGCCGGTGCCCATTTGATCTCCTGCGGCGAGAGGATTTTATGTGCATCGCTTGCCTGCGCCTGGGCGGAGGTCCCGCCGGCGATCTGCAGGGCGGCGATCAGCGCAACAGCGATTGTGAATGCTCTCTTGTGCGTCATGGGAACCTCCATTGCTGACTGTCCCAAGGACGCAGACGCGAGCGAAAAAGTTCCGGAAATCTAAGCCCCACTCTCGGCGTCAGTCGTGCGCTCTCCCGCCGCCATAGGTTCAAATTCGCTGGATTACGCTGGTTTACTAGGAGAGAGTTGGAATCAAGTCGCTCTCCCACCGCCATCGTCATCGGTCTGACAATCTAGTGTCTTTGGCGTTAGGGCAGCCACTTGCG
>JACQTM010000275.1 GCA_016210825.1 Hyphomicrobiales bacterium | reverse complement strand
GGCTATGGGTCCCGGCTCGCGCTCCCCCCGATCAAGTCGGGGGTCGCTCGGCCGGGACGACGGGCGAGATCACACCGGGTCCCACGAGAACACGTCGCTGGATCGTTCGAGCGGCGTGAACGAAGCTGCGAACGCACCCTTGAGCTGGGCATCGAGCGCCTCGACCGTCCAGCCCTCCGAGCGATGCAACGTGCGGATCGGCCGCGGCTGGCTGAAAAGGAAAATCTCGTTGTTGCGCACGGAGAAAATTTGGCCCGAAATTCCCTCGGCACGGTCGGAGGATAGATACACCGCGAGCGGGGCGATCTTCTCCGGCGTCATCTGCTGGATGCGCTCGACGCGCGCTTTTTCCTCTGGCGTTTCCGCCGGGATCGAGCCGATCATGCGGCTCCACGCGAACGGCGCGATGGCGTTCGAGCGCACGTTGTAGCGCGCCATGTCGAGCGCGATGCCACGCGAAAGGCCGGCGATGCCGAGCTTCGCCGCCATGTAATTGGCCTGGCCGAAATTCCCGATCAGCCCCGAGGTCGACGTCATGTGCACCAAGGCGCCGGTATTCTGTTCGCGGAAATGGCCCGCGACCGCGCGACTCATGTTGAAGGAGCCATGCAGATGCACGCCGATCACGTCCGACCAGTCGGACCAGCTCATCTTGTGGAAGATGCGGTCGCGCAGGATGCCGGCGTTGTTCACCAGAATGTCGATACGGCCAAAGGCGTCGAGCGCGGCCTTGACGATGTCATCGGCGTTCTTGCCCTCGGTGATCGAGAGCGTCGAGGCGATCGCCTTGCCGCCGCGTTTCTTGATCTCGCCCACGACCTCCTGCGCCGGACCGCTGTCGGCGCCAGCCCCCTCGAGGCTCGCGCCGAGATCGTTGACGACAACGCTCGCGCCCTGTTCGGCCAGCAGCATGGCGATGCCGCGCCCGATTCCGCGCCCGCCACCGGTGACAATGGCAACCTTTCCCGCGACTAATCCTGACATTTGCTTCCCCGAGCACTACCGATCCAAAGCGTCACCCCCGGGCTTGATCCGGGGGTCCATCTCGAAAGCGAGATGTTCTTTCTTAGGATGGATTGCCGGGTCAAGCCCGGCAATGACAAATCAAGGCCATCAGCCCCACACCTCTTCGGCAATCTCGACGATCATTGCAAGCTTCGCCCATTGCTCGTCCTCGGCGAGGATATTGCCTTCCTCGGTGCTCGCGAAGCCGCATTGCGGGCTCAGGCAAAGTTGCTCAAGGGGGGCAAATTTCGCTGCCGCGTCGATGCGCCGCTTGATGTCGTCTTTCTTTTCCAGCCGTCCCGTTTTCGAGGTGACGAGACCGAGCACGACGGACTTTTCCTTCGGCACGAGCCGCAGCGGCTCGAAGGAGCCTGCGCGGTCGCTGTCATATTCCATGAAATAGCCATGCACCTTGATCGCGTTGAAAAGGACATCCGCCACCGGCTCGTAGCCACCGGACGCCACATAAGTCGAGCGGAAGTTGCCGCGGCACAGGTGCATGGTGACGGCCATGTCCGGCGGAATATCGGAAATCGCCGTATTGATCATCTCGGCGTAAATGTGAATCAACGCATCCGGATCGTCGCCGCGATCGACGAGTTGCGCCCGCAATTGCGGGTCGCACAGGTAGGCGAGATAGACTTCATCGATCTGCAGATAGCGGCAGCCGGCGTTGGCGAAGGCGGCGACAGCCTTGCGATAGACTTGACCGAGATCGCGATAGAAATCGTCCATCGACGGATAGATCGCTTCCGGCACAGCGTCGCGCCCATAGCGGAAATGCAGCGCCGCGGGTGAGGGTATCGTCATTTTCGCCGTGCGGTGTGTATGCGCTTGCACGAATTTGAAATGCTCGATCATCGGGTGGCCGGAAAACGCGCCAAGTTTGCCCATCACCCGCAGCAGCACGGGCTTTGGTTGCGGCCCCTGAAACTTAATCTTGCGTTCGCCAATATAGGATTCGACGCCATCGAGGCGTTCAAGAAAATCGATGTGCCAGAAGGCCCGGCGGAACTCGCCGTCAGTCACGCCCTGCAGGCCGATCGCCTCCTGCTTTGCGATCACGCGCGCGATTTCGCGGTCCTCAACCGCCTTCAATGCGGCGGCATCGATCTCGCCACGCTCGCGCCTTGCGCGCGCGTCCTTCAGCGCGGCCGGCCGCAACAGGCTGCCCACGTGGTCGGCGCGGAACGGTGGCGTGGCGCGGGACATGGATAGTTTCCCGTCATTGCCGGGCTTGACCCGGCAATCCATTACTTATTCTTCGATGGATCACCGGGTCACGCCGCGGAGCTTGTCATCGGGCGGCGCTTCGCGCCGACCCGTTGGCGGCGGCCCGGTGATGACGAAACGGAGCGAACGCGACTGGAGTCCAGCTGGAAGAGTGTCGCGGGACAATTATTTCCCCCACACTTCATCGGCGAGTTCCACGATCTCGCGCATCTTCGCCCATTGCTGATCCTCGGTCAGCACGTTGCCTTCTTCCGTGCTGGCGAAGCCGCATTGCGGGCTAAGACAGAATTGCTCGAATGCAGCGAATTTCGCCGCCTCCTGGATGCGGCGCTTGATGTCGTCCTTCTTCTCCAGCGTGCCGGATTTCGAGGTGATCAGGCCGAGCACGACCATCTTCTTGCCCTTGGGCAGAAAACGCAGCGGCTCGAAGCCGCCGGCGCGGTCGGTGTCGTATTCGAGGAAATAGCCGTCGTAGTTGACCTTGCCGAGCAGGATCTCGGCGACCGGCTCATAGCCGCCCTCGGAAATCCAGGTTGAGCGGAAATTGCCGCGGCAGACATGGGTAGTGATCGTCATGTCGGCAGGCTTCGCCTTGAGGGCTTCGTTGATCACGCGGGCGTAGATGCCGGGAAGTTTGTCCACATCCTCGCCGCGCTCGCGCACCTGCTTGCGCTGATCCTCCGAGCACAGATAGGCCCAGACCGTGTCGTCGAACTGCAGATAGCGACAGCCGGCGGCATAGAAGGCGCGCACGGCGTCTGCATAGACCTTGCCGAGATCGTCGTAGAATCCATCCATGTCGGGATAAACTTTCTTGTCGATCGCCTTGCGGCCGCCGCGGAAATGCAGGACCGACGGCGCCGGAATCGTCATCTTCGGCGTGACGCGGGTGTGGTCTTTGACGAACTTGAAGTGATCGAGGAACGGATGGTTCTTGGGAAAGCCCATCTTTCCGGTGACGCGGATACTTTGCGCTTTCGTCACAACGCCCTGGAATTGGATGCCCTGCTCGCTTTCGTAAACCTCAACGCCGTCGAGCAGGCCGAGATAGTCGAAATGCCACCAGGCGCGGCGGAATTCGCCGTCGGTCGCCAACTGCAAACCGACCTCGGCCTGCTTCTTGATGAGTTTTTCGATTTCCTGATCCTCAACCTGCTTTAGCTGTTCGGCCGTGATCTGGCCCTTTTCGCGCTTGGCG
>JACQTM010000048.1 GCA_016210825.1 Hyphomicrobiales bacterium | reverse complement strand
GGATTACGCTGGTTTACTAGGAGAGAGTTGGAATCAAGTCGCTCTCCCACCGCCATCGTCATCGGTCTGACAATCTAGTGTCTTTGGCGTTAGGGCAGCCACTTGCGGTTTCGGCTGATCCTCAAGGCTACTTCGGCTTGTCGCGGGTATACGATAAAGAACCTCAAAAGCGCCAAAGCCCCATCGACCAAGCGATGAACCGATGAATTCCCAATCCATTGCACTTGGCGCGAGCTTTGAACGGCCCTTCGAAGCGCTACTGGGTGAGTTGAAGACGAACAATATCCTGGCTCGTATCTGGCAGCGCGACAAATCCGTTTGGACATCGGCCGACGAGAATAAATGGCTCGGATGGCTCGATTGCGTTGATGCTTCCCATCGACAGATTGGCGAATACGAAGCATTCGCCCTGGAGGTGAGGCGGCAAGGTTTTATCGATGCGTTGCTGCTCGGTATGGGCGGGTCGAGCATCGGGTCGGAAGTGATGATAGGAGCTTTCGGACACATTGCCGGCTGGCCGCGCTTGCGCATACTCGATTCCACCGATCCGGAACAGATTAGCGCCACCGAGAACGCAATCGAATCCGGCCATGCTTTGTTTATCGTGTCGAGCAAGTCAGGCAGTACGGCTGAGTCGAATGCGTTGAAGAACTATTTTCTCGCGCGTGCCGCCGAGCGGGGCGGGGCAAGCATGGCTGGAGGGGATTTCATTGCCATCACCGACCGGGGCTCATCACTGGAAAAAGACGCTGCGATACACGGCTTCCGCCGTGTCTTTTACGGCACGCCTGACATCGGCGGGCGTTATTCGGTGCTTTCGCCCTTCGGGGTCGTTCCTGCGGCTATTGCTGGAATTGATGTTCAGCGATTTCTCAAAGCCGCTCAGGTCATGGTACGCGCCTGCGGACAAGATGTACCGCCGGCGGAAAATCCCGGCGCGCAGCTTGGCGTCGCGCTCGGCCTCGCGGCGCGTAACGGTCGCGACAAGGTAACAATTTTTACCTCGCCACGCCTTGGTTCATTCGGCGGTTGGGCCGAACAGCTGATTGCCGAATCGACGGGTAAGAGCGGCAAGGGACTAATTCCGATCGAAGGGGAGCCAATTGGCGATCCCGGCGTCTATGGCCATGATCGTTTCTTCATCGATTTGTCGGTTGCGGGCGATGTCGATCCGCGACATGCGGCTTCGCTCGCAGCGCTGGAACGCACCGGCCATCCGCTCGTGCGCATCGAGCTCGCATCGCCGTCGCACATTGGTCAGGAATTTTTTCGCTTCGAGATCGCAACGGCAGTTGCCGGCGCGCTGTTTGGCGTTAACCCGTTTGATCAGCCCGATGTCGAAGCGAGCAAAATGAAGACTCGCGAGTTAATCCGCGTGTTCGAGACGATTGGACGCTTGCCGCAAGAAAAACCGTCGGCGCCCGGAGAGCAAATCGTAATCCACGCCGACGCGAAGAATACCGAAGCCCTTCGCCGGGCGGGTGCGGGCGCAACATTGGACTCGTGGCTAAGGGCTCATTTCGCCACATTACGCAATGGCGACTATACTGCGCTGCTTGCCTATATCGCGCGCAGTCCACGCAATATCGAGAAGTTACAGGCACTGCGTCTTGCATTACGCAACTTAAGGCATGTGGCAACGAGCGTCGGGTTCGGCCCGCGCTATCTGCATTCGACCGGTCAAGTACACAAAGGCGGTCCCAATATCGGAGTCTTTCTCCAAATTACCGCTGATGATGCGTCAGATCTCGCCATTCCCGGCCAGGCGGCAAGCTTCGGCATTGTGAAAGCCGCTCAAGCGCACGGGGACATCGAAACGCTCGCGGAACGCGGGCGGCGTGTGCTGCGCGTACATCTCAAGGGCGACGTTGGATCGGGCCTTGATACGCTGCAAGCGGCTTTGCTCCGCGCGCTTGCGTAAGCTGAGCGTAGCTATCGGGTCTTTCCCCGCCAATTGTTTTCTCGCTATGGTCCATCGCTGCCATGTCCACAGCCAATCGCGACAAGGACGAAACCGGAGAACACACGTGACTAGCGGCCTGCGCCAGGGACTGACGAGCTACGGTGATCAAGAATTTTCGCTTTTTCTGCGCAAGGCCTTCATCAAGGCGATGGGATATTCCGACGACGCGTTGAATCGACCGATCGTCGGCATCACCAACACCTACAGCGACTTCAATCCGTGCCACGGCAACGTGCCGACGTTGATCGAGGCGGTCAAACGCGGCGTTATGCTCGCGGGCGGCATGCCGATGGTGTTTCCCACGATCTCGATCCACGAGTCGTTTGCTTATCCGACCTCGATGTTCTTGCGCAACTTGATGGCGATGGACACCGAGGAGATGATCCGCGCGCTCCCGGTTGATTCCATCGTTCTGATCGGCGGCTGCGATAAGACCACGCCGGCGCAGGTGATGGCGGCGGCGAGCGTCGATCGTCCGGCCATCGTGCTGCCGGTCGGGCCGATGCTGGTTGGCCATTTCAAGGGCGAGGCGCTCGGCGCCTGTACCGATTGCCGCCGGTTGTGGGGCGAGTTTCGCGGCGGACGGTTAAGCGAGCAGGATATCGACATCGCCAATGCGCGGCTCGTGCCCTCGATCGGTACGTGTGGCGTCATGGGCACCGCAAGCACAATGGCCTGTCTGGTCGAGGCGCTCGGGCTCGCTTTGCCCGGCAGTGCCTCAATTCCGGCGACCCATGCCGATCGTGTGCGCCTCGCCGAAGCCACCGGCAAGCGCGCCGCCGAATTGACGAAAGGCGGGCCGAATCCGTCCGAACTCCTCACGCCTGCTTCTTTCCGCAACGCCATGGTCGTGCTTCAGGCGATCGGTGGATCGACCAACGGCGTCGTGCATCTTTCCGCGATGGCTGGCCGTGCCGGCCATCCGATCGCCCTTGACGACTACGACCGTGTCGGCCGCGAGACGCCGGTGCTGGTCGATCTGAAGCCCTCGGGCGAGCATTACATGGAGCATTTTCATCAGGCCGGCGGCGTCCCGCGCCTGATGCAGGAATTAAAGGACCTGCTTGCGCTCGACGCCAAACACGTCATGGGCGGCACCCTTGGCGATGCGATCAAATTCTTCGAAGACGTGCCCGGCCAGACCGTTATCAAGCCGCGCAAAGCGCCGCTGAAAAAGGAAGGCGGGATCGCGATCCTCCGCGGCAACCTCGCGCCGCGCGGCGCCGTCATCAAGCAGGCTGCGGCTTCACCCAAGCTGATGCAGCATGAGGGCAGGGCAGTGGTGTTCGACTCGGTTAGCGACATGGCCAAGTGCATCGATGATCCGGCGCTCGATGTTGCGGAAAGCGATGTGCTCGTCCTGCGCAATACAGGGCCCGTTGGCGCGCCCGGGATGCCCGAGGCCGGCTATTTGCCGATCCCCAAGAAGCTTGCACAGAAGGGCGTCAAAGACATGGTGCGTATCTCCGATGCGCGCATGAGCGGTACGGCCTTCGGCACCATCGTGCTGCATATCGCGCCGGAGGCGGCAGTCGGTGGACCGCTAGCGCTGGTGCAAACCGGTGACCGCATCCGCCTCGATGTTCCGGAACGCAAACTCGAATTGCTGGTCGGCGACGCCGAACTGAAAAAACGCGCCGCCGCGTGGCGCACTCCCGCTGTCACGGGCGACGCGAAGCGCGGCTATGCGCGGCTCTACCGCGAGCACGTCCAGCAGGCGGACGAGGGCTGTGACTTCGATTTTCTGGTTGCAGCAAGAAAATAGGCGGGGAACGCAATGGCTAAGTCGCGTAAAGTCGTCATCACTTGTGCGGTTACCGGTTCGATCCACACACCGTCGATGTCGCCGCATCTGCCGGTGACGCCACAGGAAATCGCCGATGCCGCGATCGGTGCGGCGGAAGCCGGCGCCGCGATCGTCCATCTGCACGCGCGCAATCCGAAGGACGGCCGTCCGGATCAAACGCCGGATGCCTTCGCGCCGTTCCTGAAGGTCATCAAGCAGCGCTCGAATGTGGTCGTGAACATCACGACTGGCGGGGCGCCGACGATGTCGATTGAGGAGCGTGTACGCCCGGCGGCGACGTTCAAGCCCGAGGTTGCGAGCCTCAACATGGGTTCGATGAACTTTGGGCTGTTCCCAATGCTCGCACGCTTCAAGGACTTCAAGCACGAGTGGGAACGGCCCTATCTTGAAGGCTCGCGCGAACGCATCTTCAAAAATACTTTCGCCGACATTGAATACATTCTGCGCACCTGCGCAGAGAATGGCACACGCTTTGAGATCGAGTGCTACGATATCGGTCACCTCTACACGCTCGCGTATTTCGTCGAGCGCGGCGTTGTCAAGCCACCGCTGTTCGTCCAGTCTGTTTTCGGCATCCTTGGCGGCATTGGTCCGCATCCTGAAGATGTCGTGCATATGAAACGTACCGCCGACCGCCTGCTTGGTCCTGAGAATTACCGCTGGTCGGTGCTTGGCGCCGGCCGCAACCAAATGCCGGTCGCGGCCATGGCGGCGGCGATGGGTGGCAATGTGCGCGTCGGCATGGAGGATTCACTCTGGATCGGTGCGGGCAAGTTCGCCGAATCCAATGCCGCGCAGGTGAGGATGGCGCGGCAAATCATTGAAGGGCTTGGTCTGGAAATCGCTTCGCCTGACGAGGCGCGTGACATTCTTTCGCTCAAGGGCGGCGACAAGGTTGCGTTCTAGCCTTCGCCCTTGCAAAATCGGATGCGGGGAAAGCTCTGCTTCCGATGACAAGCCCGGCCATGACAAGTAAACATGGCCAATGGCCCATCAAACCCCGCTCATTACCACGGTCGTTCTGGCGCTGGTGCTCGCCTTCGTGCTCGGCGCACTGGCGCACCGCTTCAAGATTTCACCAGTCGTGGGCTATCTACTCGCTGGCGTTAT
>JACQTM010000047.1 GCA_016210825.1 Hyphomicrobiales bacterium | reverse complement strand
TTGTTCGAGCAGCGCCGATTGCCGATAGGCAGGCGTATCATCGAGCGCGCCCGTCACCTCGGCGCCTATTTGCAGGCCGAACGGCGCACGGCCGCTGAGCGCGCCCATTCGGCGCGCTACAGCATTCCCGAGGCCGTGCTAACGGAAACCGCAGTGCTCAATTTTCTCTACGGCTGACCGGCCTCAAAGCCCAAGCAGCCGTTTGGCGTTGGCGCCAGCAATCGCTGCGATCGTGGAAGCATCGAACGCTTCCACTGAGGCGATGTGACCGATCGGATCGTATTCGAGCATGTCAAAGGGAAAATCGGTCCCCATCACAATGCGATCCGCACCGAAGGTTTTGACCAGTGTCTCGAGTTGCAGCGGCGTGAATACCACGGTGTCAACATTGATCTTCTTTAAGTAGCTCGTCGGCGGCTGTGGCAAATCGGCATACGAATCCGAGCGCGCCCCCCATGCGTGATCGATGCGGCCAGAATACGCGCCGAGATAGCCGCCGCCATGAACGGCGAGAATTTTTAAGTTCGGATGGCGTTCCAATACGCCGTCGAAGATCAGGTAATGTAGTGCGATTGTCGTCTCAAGCGGATTGCCGATCACGTTGTTAAAATAAAAACGCGACAACCGCCGGCCCTCGGTGAAACCGTTCGGGTGGATGATCACGAGCGCCGATAATTCCTCGGCCTTCTTCCAGAATGGTGCAAACGCGGTATCGGACAGCTCGCGGCCCGCCACATTGGTTAGGATTTCAACGCCCTTAAATCCGAGCGATTTGACGCAGCGCTCAAGCTCCTTTGCAGCCTCATGTCCATTCTGCAACGGCACGGTGCCACACGGGATGAACCGGTCGGCGTGGCGCGCGCAATATTCGGCAATCCCGTCATTGACCATGCGCGCAGCCGGCACCGCAATGTCGGCGGGCAGCGTGTGATAACATTGCGGCGGAGGCGGCATCACGAGTTGCCTGTCCACGCCCATCCGATCGAGATCGGCGAGCCGTTCGTCGTATGCCGTCATCCGCGAGTGGATGTCGCTTTCCTGCCGCTGATTGAGTTCCTTGGTATCCGCGGAGGCAAAGTGAGCGAGCGGGATGCTTGTTGGGTCGAGATGCGGCTTCACGAAGGCCGCCGCCTGCGGCACGGCTGCGTGCGAATGAATATCGATAGTGATGCTCTTCGGCCGGACACCTCGCCCGGGCTTGCCGTGCTTGCGCGCCACCGTCGCGGCATATTTGTTCCAAACATTTGCCATCGCTAATTTCCCATAAAAGCTCGCTTCAGAACACGCCGAGATGCTGTTGCAGATCCGTGCCGTCGCGTTGCAACCGATCGGCGGTCGAGACCACCGCCACGCGACCGCTATTCAGGATCACGATGTCATCGGCGATGTCGAAAACGAGCTTTGGACTCTGCTCCACGAGCACGATTGATAGACCGCTTTCCTTGAGCTTTCGAATCGTGGCCATGACCTCGGCGACGATCTGCGGTGCCAGACCCTCCGAGGGTTCGTCCATGAGCAGGACGCGTGGATTGGTCATCAGCGCGCGGCCGATGGCAAGCATCTGTTGCTCACCGCCGGAGAGATGTGCAGCCATCTGCGAGCGCCGCTCGCGCAAACGTGGAAACATGCCGAAGACAGTTTCAGCCGTCCATGGTGCGTGGCGGCTGCCTGGGTCGGGGCGGCGCGCCGCAACGGCCAAGTTCTCACGGACCGTAAGGCTTTTGAACACGCGCCGCCCCTGCGGGACCAATGCAACGCCGCGCGCCGCGATCAGCTCGGGTGGCAACCGCGACACCAGCTCGCCAAAGACTTCCACCTCGCCGCCGCGCGGCGGCAGCAAGCCGACCGTGACGTTCATGCAGGTGGACTTTCCGGCGCCGTTACGCCCCAGCAAGCCGAGCAAGCGTGCCTCGCCAAGCACAAAAGACACCTGCTGGAGGACATGGCTGTCGCCGTAGTAGGCGTCCACGTTGTGGAGGGTGAGTGCGCTATTCGCCAAGATAAACCTCTCTGGTGCGCGGATCGGCCACCACCTCGGCGCGCGTTCCCTCGACGATCACCTCGCCGAAATGTAGCAACGTGATTCGCTCGGCGAATTCGAGCCCGACGTCCATGTTGTGCTCAATCATAACGATTGTCACATCGCGCGGAATGGCGAGCAGCAATTGCTGCACATCGCGCCGCTCGTCGATTGACAAACCCGCGAATGGCTCGTCGAGCAAAAGCACCTTGGGATTCTGTGCCAGCGCCATCGCGATCTCGACCCTCCGCCGCTCGCCGTAAGAGGTTTGTCCCAATTGGCGATGCGCGATGTGGCCTAAGCCGACACGCGTGAGCGCATCGTGTGCGCGGTCGATCAATCCACCCTCGCGGTCGAGATCCACGAATGGATTCCAACGCAGCTTGGACAATCCGAGTAGAGCCAGCGTGACGTTACGGACGATGGTATCGCGTGAAAAGAGTGTGATGATCTGATAGGTGCGCGCCATGCCGAGATGTGCGCGCTGCCGGCACGCAGCGCGAGTGATATCGCGATCGAAAAGCCGGATTGATCCACTGTCGGGTGTGAGCTCTCCGGTGATGAGATTGAAAAGGGTCGTCTTGCCCGCGCCGTTTGGACCGATGATTAACCGGCGTTCTCCTGGCTCCACCGAAAGATTGACGTCGGCAGTAACACGAAGCCCACCGAAGGATTTGCACAACGCATTGACCGCCAGTGCCGTCATCGCACCGGATCTCCGTCATTGCGCACGGCGGTCACCTTGGTGCGCGGCAACATCGCCTGCCAGCCCACACGGAATAACCGAACCGTTCCAGGCACCAGGCCCTCGGGCATGAAGGCAATGATGATGATAAAAATCAGACCGAGTACGAGATTCCAGCGTTCGATATAGGCACTGACAACGTTTTTCACGATGACCACGATCGCCGCGCCAAAAATCGGACCAAGCAGCGTAGCGGTACCGCCGGCAATCACCATCAGGACTACCTCAGCCGATGTTTGCAGCGCGGCGACCTGGGGGCTGATGAACTGATTGTAATAAAGATAAAGCATCGCGCCGACGCCCGTCCAAAAACCAGAAAATAGGAATGCTATGAATCGAATAAGCCAGACATTATAGCCAAGCGCGGTCATGCGGCGCGGTTGATCGCGCGTGCCGCGCACGCTTGCGCCGAACGGTGAGCGCACGAAGATCGCCATCGAAACGACAGCAATCAAGAAGACAATCAGCGTCAGGTAATAAAAGGCATCCGGGCTCGTCAGACTCAATCCGAACGGCTCCGGACGCGTGCGGACAACGACGCCATTATCGCCGTTAGTCAGACTTGCCCAGCGGTAGGCAATGCCCCAGACGATCTGACCAAGCGCGAGCGTGATCATGAGAAAGCCAATTCCGGTCGTGCGCAATGCGAGCACGCCAAAGACGGCGGCCGATATCATCACGGCGACGAAAGCGAGTAGGGCGGCGACCAAATGCCCGCTACCATATTCCAAGGAGAGTCCCGCGGCGTAGCCCGCCATGGCGATCAGGCCGGCATGGCCAAGCGAGACAAGCCCCGCATATCCGACGAGGATGTTGATGGCGAGCGCAAGGATCGCCCAGAACAAAATCTGGCTCGCGATATTGATGTAATAGGGATGACCAACCCAGATCGGCAATGTGGCCAGCAGGAACAGGGCGACAACGATAAATCCGCGCCGCGCCAGACGCGGACTCATGACGCCACCTTGCCGAACAGACCTTGCGGCCGCAGTACCAGAATGATCAGCATCGGCAGGAACAGGATGACATAAGCGAGATCGGGAAACATCGCTTGTCCGAAATTGTACAAAAAGCCGATGATAAAGCTTCCGACCAACGCCCCAAGCAGGCTGCCCGAACCGCCAAGGATTACGACGATGAGCGCGAGCGGCAGCATGTCGAAATCCAAACCGGGATAGACCGATAGATACGGCGCTCCCATTACGCCGGCGAAGGCAGCAAGCGCGGCCCCAAGCGAAAACACCAGGGTAAATAGCCGTGACACCTTGATACCCATGACGCGCGCGATCGGTGCGTCATCGACGCCGGCGCGGATCATGGCGCCGAGCCGCGTCCAATCCACCATGATCCAGAGTGCGATTGCGACTACGACAGCGACGGCGACAATAATAAGGCGAAAAATCGGGAAATAAAAACTTAAGACCTGAACAACGCCCCCGAGATGCGCTGGCGTTCCGGGCTGAATCGGATCGCCAGTCCAGATGATCAGACAGATATCGGCGATGATGAA
>JACQTM010000046.1 GCA_016210825.1 Hyphomicrobiales bacterium | reverse complement strand
TGCCACTATCGAGGCCGTGCGGGCCGGAGAGGCCGGGCGCGGTTTTGCCGTGGTCGCGCAGGAGGTGAAGGCGCTCTCCGGTCAGACCGCGAAAGCGACGCAGGAAATCGCACTGCGCATCGCGGCAATGCAGAATTCAACCAGCCGGTCGGTCGGCGCCATTCAAGCGATCACCAAAACGGTTCGCGAACTTAATTCCTCATATAAGCGGATCGCATCGGCGGTTGATCAGCAAGCCGATGCCGCACGGGCGATTGCCGGCAACGTCAACGCCGCGGCGACGGGCGTTGACTGCGTGAGCTTGGCGGTGGCGGAAATCGAGACGATTGCGGATCGTACCGCTGCGGCGGTCTCGCAGGTCAGTTCCGCCGCGCATGCCGTGGCAAATCAAACGAGCACGATCCGCGCACGCGTACGGAATTTCACCCAGGAAGTGCAAGCCTTACGGGCATGAGTGCCAAAGGGAAAGACGATGACGCCTGAGCAGATCTCGATCATCAAGCTAACTTTTGTGCGGGTTCTCGATATCAAGCAGGAGGCCGGACGGTTGTTTTACGATCGGCTATTTACGATCGCACCAGATACCCGGGCCATGTTCGGATCAGACATCGATAAGCAGGCACGCAAGCTTATGGATACCCTCGCGCTCGTGATTTCGAGCCTGCGAAGTGAAAGCGCCGTGGCGACGATGCTGGACGATCTTGGCCGGCGGCACGCCGCTTATGGCGTGCGCGACGAGCATTATGCCAAGGTCGCTGAAGCCTTGCTCTGGACGCTTGAAAGGGGGCTCGGCGACGCTTTCACGCCGGAAGCACGAGCCGCTTGGACGACTTTATACGGCGTCGTGGCTGAAACGATGCAAAATGCCGCTAAAGGTTCCGCAAAAAGCGCCATCGGTTAGCTGCGCGGCGCGTCTAGTAGACCACAACGCTGCGAATGCTTTTTCCTTCGTGCATCAAATCGAAGGCCTTGTTGATGTCGGAAAGCGGCATGGTGTGGGTGATCATCGGGTCGATCTCGATCTTGCCCTCCATGTACCAGTCCACGATTTTCGGCACGTCGGTTCGTCCCCTGGCGCCGCCAAAGGCTGTACCCTTCCACACCCGGCCGGTGACGAGCTGAAATGGGCGCGTCGCGATCTCCGCGCCCGCGGGCGCAACGCCGATGATGATGCTCTCGCCCCAGCCGCGATGACACGCCTCTAGCGCCTGGCGCATGACGGCGACATTGCCGGTGCAGTCGAAGGTGTAGTCGGCGCCGCCAATCTGATCGGCGCCGCGTTTCGTCATGTTAACGAGATGCGGCACGAGGTCGGCACCGATTTCCTTCGGATTGACGAAATGCGTCATGCCGAAGCGTTCGCCCCACTTCTTTTTGTCGTTATTGATATCGACGCCGACGATCATGTCGGCGCCGGCGAGCCGCAGTCCCTGGATGACGTTGAGGCCAATGCCGCCTAAGCCGAACACGATCGTTTTCGCGCCGGGCTGCACCTTCGCGGTGTTGAGCACCGCGCCGATGCCGGTAGTGACGCCACAGCCGATGTAGCAGACCTTGTCGAATGGCGCGTCCTTGCGGATCTTCGCCACCGCGATTTCCGGCAGCACGGTGAAATTCGCGAACGTGGATGTGCCCATGTAGTGGTGCAGCTTTTTGCCGTCGAGCGAGAAGCGCGAGGTGCCGTCCGGCATCACCCCTTGGCCTTGCGTCATGCGGATGGCGGTGCAGAGATTGGTCTTGCGTGAGAGGCAGGACGGGCATTGTCGGCATTCCGGCGTGTAAAGCGGGATGACGTGATCGCCCTTCTTCACCGAAGCGACCCCCGGTCCGGTTTCGACGACGATGCCGGCGCCCTCATGGCCAAGCACGGCGGGGAAGAGGCCCTCGGGGTCGGCGCCCGAGAGTGTGAATTCGTCGGTATGGCAAATGCCGGTTGCCTTGATCTCCACCAGAACCTCGCCGGCCTTCGGGCCGTCGAGTTTCACCGTGGTAATTTCCAGCGGCTTACTTGCCGACATCGCCACCGCCGCACGCACGTCCATGAGCTATCTCCTTTTGACTGCGCGGTCGATTGTGCGTTGACAAACCGTAAAGGCAAGCCGGGATGCTTCAGAATGCCGTGACCTGCGGCCACAATGCTCCGGCCATGCGCGAGCCGCGTGTGGGCACGGCACGGCCGGCGTATCTCGACAGCAGTTAATTCGCTAAGCACATGCGGGCATGACCGGGGCTTGGGAGATATTTGCGGCACGCGCCGCGCCGATGGTCTTCGTGTTCCTGTGGAGCACGGGGTTCATCGGCGCGAAATTCGGCTTGCCATACGCGGAGCCGTTGACCTTCCTCGCGGTGCGCATGGCGATCGTGGTTGCGATCTTTACCGCCGTCGTCGGGGTGGCGCGGCCGCCGCTGCCGACGTCAACGCAAACCCTGCATGCGACGATTGCCGGGTCGCTTATGCACGTGACCTATCTCGGCGGTGTTTTCAGCGCCATCGCCTGGGGAATCCCGGCCGGAATTTCGGCCCTGATCCCCGGCCTGCAGCCGATCCTGACCGCGACGCTCGCCAATCGCTTTCTCGGCGAGCGCGTGACGGCGATTCAGTGGCTCGGTCTTCTGCTCGGCCTCATTGGCATCGCGTTCGTGCTGCACGACCGTACCTTCGTCGCCACGGACACGAGCGCGGATGCAAGCCTTTGGGCTGGATGGATCGCGACCTTTGTCTCGCTGTTCGGCATCACGATCGGTACGCTCTATCAGAAGCGATATTGTGGCGCGATCGACTGGCGCGCCAACAACCTCGTTCAATATATCGCCGCCGCCGTATTGTTCGCGCTCGGCGCGTTCTTGTTCGAGACGCGCGAGATCCACTGGACCGGAGAATTCGCCTTCGCGCTCGCCTGGCTCGTCGTCGTGATGTCGGTCGGCGCGGTCAGCCTGATGTACTGGCTGATCCGTCACGCCGCCGCCTCGCAAGTTGCGAGCTTGTTTTATCTCGTGCCCACGGTTACCGCGATCCTCGCCTGGCTGTTGTTCGACGAGCGCCTCGATGCCTTGGCGATTGCCGGCATGATCGCTTGCGCCGTCGGTGTCTTTCTCGTCAATTGGCGGCGCGCATGATTACGCCTTGCGCTCGTGCGCGTTCCAGTGGCGTTCGAGATTGCCGATCAGCGCCGGGCTGTAATGGCAATATGCCTGCTCGCGGGCATAGACCGCGAGATAGCAGCGGAACAGATCAAGCGGTTCTTGCGCGACGCGAAAGCCGCGCCGGTTCGACACCGCGCTGACAATACCGGAACTGGTGAGATCATCGATCACGCGCGCGAGCGCGCCATCCATATCTTGCGGCGACACAACTTCGTCGCAGATCATGCGGCCTTCGGCGCTGTCGCAATCGAGGCGGCGGCCATGCATGATCGCCTGGCGCGCGATGCGGTCGCCGACGAAACGCGGCAGGCGCATATTGGCCGCGCCGGGCATGATGCCTTCCTTGCGCGCCGGCAACGTCAGATAAGCGTCGTTCCCGGCGAGCACGTAATCCATCACCAAAAGGTGCTGGCAGCCGCCGCCGATGGCGAAGGTATCGACTGCGGCAACCCACGCCTTCTCGGTGGTGGTGCCCATGACTTCGTCGGGGGATGCGTCCGCCCGCGCGATTCCGCGATAGATCTTGTTCTCGAAGCCGGTGATGTGCCGGTAGTAGAAGAGATACGAAATCTTGCCTTGGTAGAGGTGGGTGAGGTTGAGCCCCGCCGAGAAAATGCGGCGGCCCGCGTAACGCGGATGTTCGACGAACCCGCCGCGCAGCACGGCAATTTCACTCATCGGATCGAGAATGGCGAGATCGACCGCGATCTCGATTGAGTCCACGACGGTGTCGTCGATGGCGTTGAGGAAACGCGGATTGCGTATTTCCACGACTGCCGCCTTGCCGGTTCGCTTGATGAAAGCGCCGCCGAGATCGACCTCGCCGCGCGCGATGAAGCGCGGCAGGTGATCGGCGGTTTCCGGCCGCACCAGCAACATCGCGTGCAGGAGATGACAGCCCGCGGATTGATGCGCGAAAACATGAGCGAGGAAAATGCCCTGATCGACCGCTAGACCATCCTGGTCTTTCAGCAGGTTTTCGCCCTCACGCGTAAGGGCGTCGCGCCCAGGCGTCAGGCCGGGCACGAGACCGGCGGCATCGAAGACAAGCTGCTCGATGCGCACGAAATTGCGATAGTCGGCGGTGAGCCCACGAT
>JACQTM010000278.1 GCA_016210825.1 Hyphomicrobiales bacterium | reverse complement strand
GTTATGAGGCGATGGCCGAAAACGAGATTTACGTCTCGCGATCGAACGCGACCGATCCGAAAGTGCCGTCGTACGAGGGCGGAAAGTTTCCGCTCTCGACCTATCTCGCCGGTCGTGTGCGCGCATTGCTCGCCGAACCGGAGCAATGGCGGCAATTGCCTGCCCCGGTGCGGAAGTGGCTCGACATCCAGCGTGCGCGCTCGCGGTTGCCCGGAAGCCGCGAGCTTCTGGTCGAAACTTTTCCGCGCGGCGGAAAATTTTATTTCGTCTGCTATCCGTTCGAGGGGCGTCTCGCGCATCAGACGCTTGGCATGCTGTTGACGCGAAGGTTCGAGCGCGCACGGTTGCGGCCGCTCGGCTTTGTCGCCAACGAGTATGCGCTCGCGGTCTGGGCGTTGGGCGATATTGAATTTCACATCGCGCGCGGCGGATTGCCCCTTGCAACATTGTTCGACGGGGACATGCTGGGCGACGATCTCGAAGCGTGGCTTGCGGAATCCGCATTGATGAAACGCACGTTCCGTACCAACGCCGTCATCGCCGGGCTGATCGAGCGCCGGTTTCCGGGACAGGAAAAGACCCGCCGCCAGGTTACGATCTCGACCGATCTGATTTACGATGTGCTGCGCAAGCACCAGCCCGACCATGTGTTGCTGCGCGCGGCGCGCGCCGACGCGGCCACCGGCCTTCTCGACATCCGCCGCCTCGGCGAAATGCTCTCGCGCGTCAAGGGCCGAATCGTCCATAAAGCGCTGGACCGCGTCTCGCCGCTTGCCGTTCCGGTCATGCTCGAAATCGGGCGGGAGATCGTCTATGGCGAGGCCGCGGACGACATTCTTCGTGAAGCCGCAGACGAACTCGTGAAGGAGGCGATGGGGTGAACGGTGACGACGCATCGGCGCATTCGCTCTCTTCTCCCTCCCCCCCTGTGGGGGAGGGATGGGGAGGGGGGTGTGACCTAAACGATACGCTGGCGAATTCACTCCCCTCCCGGCGCGCGGAGCCTGTCATCGGGCCGCGCTTCGCGCGGACCCGTTGGCGCGCCGACCTCCTCCGCAAGGGGGGAGGTCAACAAGAATCCCAAGAATCCAATGACGACGAAATCGCCGTCGCCGGCGTATCGTTCGTTGCCGATCCCGGCGGCGCGCTCTATTGGCCTTGTGAAAGGCTGCTTGCGGTCGCCGATCTGCATCTGGAAAAGGGATCAAGCTTCGCGCGGCGAGGCACGTTGCTGCCGCCATATGACACGGCGGCGACGCTTGCGCGGCTCGCGGTTTTGATTGCGCGCTTTTCGCCGCGCATTGTGATCGCGCTCGGCGACAGTTTCCATGATGGCGATGGTCCGGAACGCCTGAGCGATTCGGACGCTGATGCGCTGCGCGAATTGCAGCGCGGGCGGGATTGGATCTGGATCGCCGGCAATCACGATCCCGACCCGGCCCCGCGCGTCGGCGGCGACTTCGCGGCGGTGCACGTGATTAGCGGCATCGTCTTTCGTCACGCGCCGATGCAGGACGCGCAGGCTATCGAAATCGCGGGCCACCTGCATCCGGTGGCGCGTGTGAACGGCCGCGGCGGCACGGTGCGCAGGCGCTGCTTTGTCAGCGACCATACGCGTCTCGTGATGCCGGCCTTCGGGACCTACGCTGGCGGGCTGAACGTGCGCGATCGCGCCTTCGCGGCCGTCTTCGCCACGCTCGATTTCACCGCGCATGTGCTGGGAAGGGATCGCATCTACGCCGTGGCCGCGGCGCTTTGCCGGCCCGATTAATCGCGCCGAAATACCACCGACGCAAACCATCCAATGACGATTGCCGCAAAGGCTGTCGCCAATCCATACAATAGCCCGTAGTCGTGCGCGGCATTGGCGACGAATTGCTCGAAGCCCACCTTGACGATCTCCATGGCGGACGTCGCGCGCCCAATATTTGTCCCATCGGCGAAGAGCTTGACGTCGATCTCGTAGCTGCCAAGCGGCGCCACCGCCGGCACCGGGATACTGGCGCGAAATAGCGTTGGGGTCAGGAAGGTGACGGCGTTAGCCTCCTCGCGATAGAGCCGATGATCGCGCTTGATGCGCAGGAACGCTTCACGGAACGCATCTTTCTGCACCACATCGGCGACATCGGTACCCACTTGCTGGGGCAGGAGTGTGTTGGTTAACCCCACCTGAAGTCGTCGTAGCAAATCGGGTGCGGCGATTTCCGTGATTGGCTTGTTGGAGAGTACCGCGAGATAGGACGGAGCTTCGACGAAAATACGCGAATCCACATTGGCCCAGATACCGAGGATTCGCGCCTTGCGCCGCGTCACCACGGTCTCGCGCGGGCCGGCCACGGTGACGACGATGTCATAGCCGCCGCGCCTGGCAACGGTCGCGGCATCGCGCTCGACGCTGCCGAACAGGACCACCTCGGTGCCGGTAAAATTCGAGGTGATCATGATCTGGTGGTTCGAAAGCGAAGTGATCAGGCGTTCGGCGCGCGCGGCGGTTGCCGTGCCAATGCCGGCGGCCAGAATCATCATCGCGGCAAGCCGGCGCGTCATACTCCGCTTTCTCCTATGGTACGGATTGAAAATAAATCCCGCGGCTCGATGACGATATCGAAGGCGAAACGTACGCATACGCCGAGCACTAATATTCCGAGCAGGAAACGAAGCCGCTCCGCACTCATCTTCTCGCCGGAGCGCGCCCCGATCTGCGCCCCCGTCACCCCGCCGATCATCAGGATCAAGGCCAGCAC
>JACQTM010000045.1 GCA_016210825.1 Hyphomicrobiales bacterium | reverse complement strand
TTACCCCAGCGAAGGGCCTTCGACGGCAACGCCCCCAGCTTTTTTAAGGCCAGGGACGTTTCATCGGTTCACATCCCAGGCGCCTTCAGTTGGCCTGGCGGCGAAGGAAAGCCGGGATTTCGAGTTGATCCTCCTCGGCCGATTTATTCACAGGAGCTTGCCGCCCGTGCATGTCGAGGCTTTGGGGCGCTGGGCGTCTTGCATATTCAGATACCGCCTCGGGTAACGGCCGGGGTGCTGATCGTGGTGGCAAAGGGCTGATGGCCGGCGGAACGGGGCGAATCACCGGACGTGACGCCGCCGGCTGCTCATCATCGTCACGGCGGCCGAGACCGACGGCCGCGAGACGCTTGAGCAGCGACATTCGGCGCTTCTCCGGATGATCGGTGTCCGGAAGCTCGCCACGGCGTGCGCGGATCTCCTTCTGCGCCGGCATCGGTAGATCCTCGATGCGCGGCATGCGTGGACGCACCGGTACCCGCTCTGCTTCGGGCGGGAGGAAGGTTTTTGGTGTTTCTTGAAACTGCTCGCGTGTCGCCTGCTCCTGACTTGGCTCGAGGAACAGGGATGGTTTCGGCGGCAGCGAGCGAATGGTCACGTCATCGATGGCCGATGGTGGCAACACCGCGGCCGCGACGGCGGCGGTCGCCGCCCGCTCGATACCGGCAGGCGTAAAGCGTTGGCCCACGGCCGACATGTCGATGCGCTCGATGCGTTCGGGATGTCGTTGCAGCTCATGGCGCGCGCGCTGGGTGAATTCGGAGACGCGCGTCTGCGCTGGAGTCTTTACATGGGCCTCGGTCCTGTCGACGCCGGTCGCGACCACCGAAACGCGGATGATGCCTTCCAGCGTCTCGTCGAAGGTCGCGCCGACGATGATATTGGCGTCGGGATCGACTTCCTCGCGAATGCGTGTTGCCGCCTCGTCCACTTCGTAAAGCGTGAGATCCCTGCCGCCGATGATGGAGATCAGCAATCCCTTGGCGCCCTTCATTGATACGTCGTCGATCAACGGGTTGGCGATCGCGGCTTCCGCGGCGCGCAACGCACGTTTCTCGCCGGAGGCTTCGCCGGTGCCCATCATCGCCTTACCCATTTCGCGCATAACAGCGCGGACATCGGCGAAGTCGAGATTGATCAGGCCTTCCTTCACCATCAGGTCGGTGATGCAGGCGACACCCGCATAGAGCACCTGATCGGCCATGGCGAAAGCATCGGCGAAAGTGGTCTTCTCGTTCGCCACCCGGAACAGATTCTGGTTCGGGATGATGATCAGGGTGTCGACGTATTTCTGCAGCTCGATGATACCTTCGTCGGCGAAGCGCATGCGGCGCTGGCCTTCGAAATGAAACGGCTTGGTAACAACACCAACAGTGAGAATACCAAGCTCCTTGGCAATCTTGGCGACTATCGGCGCAGCGCCGGTGCCCGTACCGCCGCCCATGCCGGCGGTGACGAAGACCATATGTGCGCCGTTGAGGTGATCGCGAATTTCATCGATGGCTTCTTCCGCCGCAGCGCGGCCGACTTCCGGCTGCGAACCAGCCCCGAGGCCTTCGGTGACCTGCACGCCCATCTGCACGATGCGCTCGGCCTTCGACATGGTGAGCGCCTGGGCGTCGGTATTGGCGACAACGAAATCGATGCCCTGCAATCCGGCGCTGATCATGTTGTTGACGGCGTTACCGCCGGCGCCGCCGACCCCGAATACGGTGATCCGCGGTTTCAGCTCCCGGATATCGGGGATTTTCAAGTTGATGGTCATGTCAGCCTCTTCAATACGCGGGCATGGGGACACCGGGGCTGGCCGGTCCGCCGCCGGCCGCTTCGGGTTGGATGTGGGGCCATCAGAAGCTCTCCCGGAGCCATCGTCCGACCCGAGCGAAATAGCCGCCCGTCCCTGTCATGAGTTGCCGCGTAGGCCGCGGTTCGAAGTGTTCGAGATGTGCAACCTGGGGATACACCAACAAGCCGGTTGCAACAGCAAACGACGACCCCTTGGCCTCGTCCGGCAATCCGGAAATGCCCAGCGGCCGGCCGATGCGCACCGCGCGGCCAAGGACGCGGCTTGCTAACTCCGGCAATCCGGTAAGCTGGCTCGCCCCTCCGGTCAGGACCACCGTCCCGCGTGGCTCCGCGGCAAACGGCGAAGTGGCCAACCGGTCGCGAATCATTTCCAATATCTCCTCGACCCGCGGCCGGATGATCTGCACGAGGGTTGCCCGGGATACGAACTGCGGGGGCTCGCTTTCGTCATCGCTGACCGGAGGCACCGTGATCATGTCGCGTTCATCCGAAGCCCCGGCGAGCACACTGCCATAGAACGTCTTGATTCGCTCGGCATCGGCAATACGGGCATTGAGTCCGCGAGCAACATCGAGGGTGATGTGCCCCCCGCCGAGCGCGAAACCGCCCACATGGACAAGGCGACCGCCGGTGAAGACCGCGAGCGTCGTCGTGCCGGCCCCCATATCGACGACCGCCGAGCCAAGATCAACCTCGTCATCGGCCAGCACCGAGAGTCCCGCCATATAGGGGGTTGCGACCATGGTCTCGACATCGAGATGACAGCGCTCGACCGCAAGCATCAGGTTGCGCGAGGCGGCGACGTCGGTGGTCACGACATGCATGTCCACGCCGAATTGCCGGGCAAGCATGCCGCGCGGTTCGCGGATGCCGCGCGACTCGTCGACGGAATAGGCAATCGGAAGCGAATGCAGCACGACCCGGCCAGCACGGACCGAATGCCGGCTACCGGCGGCAAGCAGGCGGGCGATGTCGGCATCGGAAACGGTCGATCGCGGCATATCCACGCTCGCGGAAAAAAGTTCACCCGACAATCGTCCGGCGGAAACGGAAACCGCGACGGATTCGAGTTGCACCGATGCCGATCGCTCGGCGGCATCAATGGCGTGGCGCATCGATTGCTCGGCCTCGCCAAGATTGGAAATGATACCTGCCTTAATGCCACGCGCTTCGATGTGGCCAAACCCAAGGATTTCAATGCCGTGGCTGCGCCGGCGCAGTACCTCCTGCGGACCATGAGGACGCAGCCGCGCGATCAGGCAAACGACCTTGCTGGTGCCGACATCGAGAGCGGCGACTAGCGCGGTGCGCTTCGGCGAAACCGGTTTCATCTTCGGGGCAAGGCCGTAGTGCAGGAGGCTCATACGGCGCTCCCCTTGCGCTTAACCTTTTTCTCCTGGAGCGCCTCTTCACGTATCAGCGCCGCTTCATCGCTCAAGCGAACGGTGACGCGGTCAGCGAGGCGCAGATCGATCGCCACGATGTCACGCGACAGCAGCTTCTTATCGCGATCGAGCGCAATGAGCCGATCAAGCGCCGTTTCCACACCGGATTCCGGCAGGCGCACATCGATGCCGTTTTTGAGCCGCAGATTCCAGCGCCGCTCGGCGACCAGGATCGCCGCGCGCACTTGCGAGCGGATCGCCGGATAACGATCGAGCAATGCGAGAAAATCGCTGGCGCGATTAGCCGCACCGCGCCCGACGACAAGCGGCAATTGCGCGAAGCGTTGCGTCACTTGAGGCTCGAGCACGGTGCCGTCAGCGGCAATCACCGAAACCTTGCGGCTTTCCTGCCATAGCGCGAAGGCTTCGCGCTCGCGCACCGTAATCTGCAATCGATCAGGATAGAGCTTGAGAATAGTGGCATCCGATATCCATGGATTACTTTTAAGCTGCGCACGAGTCGTATCGGCGTCGAGGAAAAGCAATGAGTTGCGATTCGTGATTCCCGCGGTGGCAAGAATCTCATTGCGGCTCACTTGCTGTTGCCCAAAAAACGCAATCTCGGTGATTTGGAAGCCGAGCGCATTGGCCGCGGCGTCACGCGCTTCCTCAAATTGGGCGACGATCGAAGACACATGGCCACCGCGCACAACACCGAAGAGAGCGGCACTGCCTATGATTGCGATTGCGGCAGTAAAGCCAGCACCGCGCGGTATGTTCAATTCGAGGATCGGGGTGAGGTGCTCAACGATTAGCGCAAGCCGGCCATTGGCCTGAGCGCCGCGCACTGAAAGCAGGTGGCGGAAATTTCTGCGTCGAGGCAATACCTTCGCCGTACCGAGCGCGGGCGCCGCGTGCGGCGCCCGGTTCAGCGGTTGAGCGAGGCATCCTCGATCATCCATTGCACCAGCTCGTCGAAACTTATGCCCGCGTGCGCCGCGAGCTCGGGCACCAGCGAGGTCTCGGTCATACCCGGTTGGGTGTTCACTTCGAGGCAGACCAGTCCCTCCGTCCCCCCACTACGGGTGTCGTAGCGGAAATCGGCGCGCGTCACCCCCCGGCATGCCAGGGCGCGATGCGCGGCAAGCGCCAATCTGCGGGCTTCTTGGTAAACATTTGGTAAAATTGGCGCCGGCAAGAGGTGTTTGGAGCCGCCGGGGGCGTATTTCGCCTCATAGTCGTAAAATCGTACCGTCGGCACGATCTCGATCACGCCCAGGGCTTCGTCCCCCATGACCGCGCAAGTGAGCTCCTTGCCCGGGATATAGCGTTCGCAAATAACCATCTCCCCGAAGGTCCAATCCTCCCGGTAGAGCTCCTGGGGCGGATGGTCGTGATTTTCCGTAACGATAAAGACACCCACGCTCGAGCCCTCGGCGATCGGCTTAATTACGTAAGGCCGCTCCATGACATGGCTCTTCGCCGCCTCGAAACGCGAGATAACAACACCCTCGGCGACCGGCACCCCGGCCGCGCGGAACATCACCTTGGCGAGGTCTTTCTGCATCGCCAACGACGAGGCGAGCACGCCAGAGTGGGTGTAGGGAATGCCGACAATCTCGAGCACGCCTTGTAAGGTGCCGTCCTCACCAGGCCGGCCATGCAGGACGTTTAATGCAATGTCGGGTTTGAGCGTCTGCAAGACGGTTGCGATATCGCGGGTGACATCAATGCGCGAGACGCGATAGCCCTTGCGCTCGGCAGCGTCAGCACAGGCTTTGCCCGAGCGCAATGAGACTTCACGCTCGGCGGACCAACCGCCCATGAGCACCGCGACGTGTTTCATTCAAACATTCCTGCTTCATCATGCCCGCGCTTGGCGCGGGCATCCACGACTTTCTAATCAGAAGCGATAGAAGACGTGGATGACCGGGACAAGCCCGGTCATGACGCGTGATTACTTTCTTGCCTCAATCCCAATCCGCTTTATCTCCCATTCGAGATCGATACCGGAATTCTTCTTCACATGCTCGCGCACGGTCTCGCCGAGGCGTTCAATGTCGGCGGCGGTGGCGTCGCCAAGATTGATGAGAAAGTTGCAATGCAAGTCCGATACCTGCGCGCCGCCGATCGTCAAGCCGCGGCAGCCGGCGGCGTCAATCAATTGCCAGGCTTTATGGCCCGTGGGATTCTTGAATGTCGAACCCCCGGTGCGGCTCTTGATCGGCTGCGTTGCCTCGCGGGCCTCGGTGATCTTGTTCATCTCGGCCGCAATTTTGTCCGGCTCGCCGGGCTCGCCCGCGAACAACGCTTGCGTGAAGATGATGTCGTCGGGCAACCCGCAATGGCGATAGCGGTAGCCCATCTCGGCATTCTTGTAGACGCGAATGCCGCCCGAGCGATCGACGCCGCGCGCCTCGATCAGCGCGTCCTTGGTCTCGCGGCCGTAGGCGCCGCCGTTCATGCGCAAGGCGCCGCCGACGCCGCCGGGAATACCGCGCAGGAACGACAGCCCGGCGATCCCGGCCTCCTGCGCCGCGCGCGCGACCTTCACGTCGGGAACCGCGGCGCCAACACGAATGCGTGCGCGCTCTTCCACGGCGATCGTATTGAAGCCGCGTCCGAGGCGGACGACGACGCCCGGCACGCCGCCATCGCGCACAATTAGATTAGAGCCCAAGCCAACCACCGTCACCGGGATCCCCACGGATAAGTTTTTCAGGAGATAGGCGAGATCGTCCTCATCCTCCGGCATGAACAGCACTTGCGCCGGACCGCCGACGCGAAACCAGGTCAGCTCTGCGAGCTGCTGATTGACCAGCAGCCGCCCGCGCAGTTTCGGCATCGCCGCCTTCAGGCCGGGAATAATGTCAGGGAAGCTCATCGCGCCTGACCCAGCGCCTTCAATTCACCCGGCAGCGCATAGGCCCATTGGGTGATCGATCCGGCGCCGAGGCAGACGATATAGTCGCCTTTGCCGATAAGCCCCTTGACGATGCCGGCAAGCTGCTGCGGCCCAGGAAGCGGGATTACCTGGCGGTGGCCGCGCGCACGCAGGCCCGCGACGAGCGTATCGCGATCGGCGCCGGGGATCGGCTGCTCGCCCGCCGGATAGACGTCCGCGACAATAACCACATCGGCATCGTTGAAGCAGGTGCAGAACGGCTCGAATAGATCATGCAGCCGCGTGTAGCGATGCGGCTGCACAACTGCGATCACCCTGCCGGTGGCGGCATCGCGCGCCGCCTTCAGAACTGCTGCGATCTCCACCGGATGATGTCCGTAATCGTCGACGATGATGGCGCCGTTCCACTCGCCGGTGCGAGTGAAGCGGCGCTTGACGCCGCCGAAGGCCGCGAGCGCCTTGCGGATTACGCCGCCGGGAATTTTTAGTTCATGCGCGACGGCGATGGCGGCGGTGGCGTTGAGCGCATTATGCCGGCCGGGCATCGGCAGCGAAAGGTCGCCGATGGTATGGGCGAGGCCGCCGGCGCGGTCGCGGAACACGACGGAGAAATGCGAATGGCCGTTGGCGTGGGTGAGATCGGCGAGGCGCGCGTCGGCTTGCTGGTTTTCGCCATACGTGAGCACGCGTCGGTCTTCCATGCGCCCGACCATCGTCTGCACCACGGGATGATCGGTGCACATGACGGCGAAGCCGTAGAACGGCACGTTCTCGACGAATGCTTCGAAGGCGGCCTTCACTGCATCGAAGGTCTTGAAGTAGTCGAGATGCTCAGGATCGACATTGGTGACAATGGCGATATCGGCAGGAAGCTTAAGGAACGTGCCATCGGATTCGTCGGCCTCGACCACCATCCAGTCGCCGGTGCCAAGCCGCGCGTTGGTGCCGTATGAATTGATGATGCCACCGTTGATCACTGTCGGATCAAGACCGCCGGCATCGAGTAACGCCGCAACCATCGAGGTGGTCGTGGTCTTGCCATGGGTGCCGGCAATGGCGATGCAGGAGCGCAGCCGCATCAATTCGGCCAGCATCTCAGCGCGGCGCACCACCGGAAGGCGCTGTGCGCGCGCCGCCACAAGCTCGGGATTGTCGCGCTTGATCGCGGACGAGACGACGACCACATCGGCGCCATCGAGATTCTTCGCATCGTGTCCGATAGCAACCGTAATGCCCTTGTCACGCAGGCGCTTGATGTTGGCGCTCTCGGCAACATCTGAGCCGGTGACCGTGTAGCCAAGATTGACGAGAACCTCGGCAATCCCGCTCATTCCGATGCCGCCGATGCCGACGAAATGCACCGGACCGATGTCGCGCGGTAGTTTCATGCCTTCAAAGTCTCTGCGTTCAATTGCGAGGGTCTACACCGCGAAGGGGTCCGTTGTCCTCTATCTTGAGGATCTGGCGACTTTCAAGACGAGGTCCGCCAGCCGCTCGGCGGCATCGGGCATTCCGGCAGAACGGGCGCCCACCGCCATCGCCGCAAGCCGCGCCGGGTTGGCCGCGAGCGCCGAGACTTCGCGAGCTAAATGGTCCGGCGTGAAATCGGCTTGCCGCAGGCAGATCGCGCCTTGCGCTTTTTCCAGCATGGCGGCGTTGGCGAGCTGGTCCTGGTCGAGCGCGTGCGGCAGCGGCACGAGGATTGCCGGCCGGCCAACGGCGGCGAGTTCGGCAACCGTCGAAGCGCCCGACCGCGAAACGATCAGGTGCGCTACCGCGATCCGTGCCGGCAAATCGGGAAAGAAAGATGCGACCTCCGCCACGACGCCCGCCTTGGTGTAGGCGCTGGTCACGCGCGTAAGATCCTCCGGCCGCGCCTGCTGTACGACCGAAAGCCGCGCCCGCAAATCCGGCGCGAGCTGCGCGAGCGCTGCTGGAACGATGTCGGCCATCACCTGTGCGCCCTGGCTGCCGCCAAACACGAGCAACCGAAAGGTGCCGCTCCCCGGCACGGCATAGGATGAATTGGCAGCCTCGATAACGGCTTGGCGGACGGGATTGCCGACGCGGGTAGATTTGGCGGCGAGCCGCGGCTGTTGCGCAATCGTGCCAGGAAAGCTTGTAGCAATCGCAGTCACCCGGCCACTGAGCAAATGGTTGGCACGGCCCATCACGCCATTCTGCTCGTGGATCAATGTTGGAAGTCCCCGCAGCGCCGCGGCTAAAAGCGGCGGAACGGTTGGATAGCCGCCAAAGCCGATCACTGCGGCGGGCTTCAGGCGCCCGAGGAGGAACCACGCCTTGACGATCCCGAGTGCGAGCATTGTCGCCGTACGTGCGAGCGTGAACGGATTGTGCCCCCGCACGGTGGCGCTCGGCACGACATGGATAGCCGACGCCGGGAATTTTTCGCCGTATTGCGCGCCTCGATCGTCGGTCATCAACACGACTTCGACGCCGCGGTGAGACAAAGCCGCGCTCAGCGCCTCGGCGGGGAACAGATGCCCGCCCGTGCCGCCGGCGGCAACGGCAATGCGCGGCACACCGCGAGGCATTGGCATCAACTGGAAATCCCCGCGGCAACGAAATCACGCCGGCTCGCCAGCAATTCCGCACGCGGCCGCTCACGCGTCAACGCCAACAGCATGCCCATGCCATAGGCGAGCGAAAGCAGCGACGAGCCGCCATAGGAAATGAACGGCAGCGTCATGCCCTTGGCCGGGATCAGGTGTAGGTTGACCGCCATGTTGATGACCGACTGCATGCCGAACAGGATGGCAAGGCCGCTCGCCGCGAAACGCGAGAATGGGTCCTCGTTGCGCATCGCGCGCGCCAGCGTGCGGACAACGATGAAGGCGAACAGCGCGACGAGGACGAGACAGAGTGCGATGCCGAACTCTTCCGCCGCCACCGCGAAGACGAAGTCGGCATGGCTGTCGGGCAGGATACGCTTGACGGTTCCCTCGCCCGGTCCGCGGCCGAACCAGCTCCCGCGCATGAACGATTCGACCGCCGTATCGATCTGAAAGGTGTCGCCCGACGATGGATCGATGAAACGGCGGATGCGGCGCGCCACATGCGGCACGGTGAAATATGCAATCGCAAGTCCGATGCTCGCAATGCCGGTCAGTCCGATCGCCCATACCAACCGCATGCCGGCGAGGAAGAACAACACGCCCCATACAAGCGCAATCAGCATGGTCTGGCCAAAATCCGGTTGCAGCATGAGCAGCGTCATGACGAGGATGAGTAGCGCCAGCGCCGCGAAATTCGCCGGCATTTCCGGACGCCTTGCGGTTTCACCAAACAGCCAGGCGATCAGGATGACGAAAGCCGGTTTAAGAAACTCCGAGGGTTGAACGTGCACCCCCAGCACGGCGATCCAACGGCGCGCACCCTTGACTTCGGCGCCAATGAACAACGTCAAGACAATGAATATGAGGCTGGCCAGGAAGATCATCAACGCCACGCGCCTGATCTGGCGTGGTGACAAGAATGAAGTGCCCAGTAGGACCAGCATCGCCGGGATGAGATAGAGCGCATGGCGATTGACGAAATGAAACGGGTCGAGACCGAGCCGGCCAGCCACGGGCGGGCTCGCCGCCAGCAGCAGCACGATGCCGCCAAGCATCAGTGCGCCGATCGCCGCAAGCGTCAGCTTATCGACCGTCCACCACCACGTGGTGAAAGGTGTGCGTTCGACGCGCGAGACCATCAATTCTCCCCTGGGCCGCCCACTCCCGCAGCCGCCGAAGCCTTAACTCCTCGCTGAGTATGCTTTCCAGAGGATTAAGATCAGATTGCGGCCCATCGGACCGCTATTTTCCGGTTACCTCGACGCCCGGAATGGCGCGGACGAGATCCCGGAACGCATTGCCGCGAACCTCGAAATTCGGGAATTGGTCGAACGAGGCACAGGCGGGTGACAACAGCACAACCGGTTCGCCACCCTGCGCCAATACGGCATCATGGGCGGCAAGCGCCACGGCGTGGCCGATGGTCCCGGCGATCTCGTAGGCCACCCGGCCATCGAGGGTCGCGGCGAATTCCCTTGCCGCTTCGCCGACGAGATAGGCTTTGCGTATGCGCGGGAAGAACTCTGCGAGCGAGGTGATCCCGCCGGTCTTCGACTTGCCGCCTGCGATCCAGAAAATATCGGAGAAACAGGCGAGCGCCTTTGCCGCGGAATCGGCGTTGGTGGCTTTTGAATCGTTGACGAAAAGCACACGGCTTTTGCGTCCGACTTCCTCCATGCGGTGCGCCAGTCCCGCGAACGATTTCAAGCCACGCTGGATCGCTGCGGCGTCGAGGCCGAGCGCCAGCGCTGCGGCAACGGCGGCAGCCGCGTTCTGCGCGTTGTGCGAGCCGCGTAAGCTGCCAATGCCGGTTAGCGAGGCGAAAGTCTGCTTTTTTCCTCTTTCGGCGCATACGATGTCGGAACCGTGCGCGAATATTCCATCGGTAAGCGCGCGCGTGACCGAGATCGGCACGACATTTTTGCCGCCGCGCGTCAGCCGCTCCGCCACCGCCGCGCACCACGTATCATCTACGCCGACAATCGCCGTACCGTTTGCCGGCACACCTTCGGCGAGCCGCGCCTTGATCGCGGCGTAACGCGTTAGCGTGCCGTGGCGATCAATATGGTCGGGCGTGACGTTAAGCAGCACGCCGACCTTGGGATCGAGCGAAGGCGCAAGGTCGATCTGATAGGATGAGCATTCGATCACGTGTGCCAATTCTTCACGCGGTCTTTCGAGCGTCAGGATCGCGGTGCCGATATTACCGCCAAGTTCCGCGCGGCGGCCGGCGGCCACGAGCAGGTGATGGATCAGCGCCGTCGTCGTCGACTTACCATTGGTGCCGGTTATGGCGACGAAGGGCGAGTCCGGTGCCAAGCGCCGCCGCTCGCGGCAAAACAATTCGATATCGCCGATCACTTCGACATTCGCCGAACGGGCAAGGACAACCGACCAATGCGGCTCGGGATGCGTCAGTGGTACGCCAGGCGCGAGGACCAATGCCGCAATCTTGTTCCAATCGATTTGCCGCAAGTCGGCGGTGCTCACACCGGCTGCGGCGGCTTGCTCCACTTTCTTTATGTCGTCGTCGAATGCGATCGTGTCGGCGCCGCCGGCTTTTAATGCCTGGCAGCTTGCCAACCCCGAGCCGCCTAGCCCGAACACCGCGACGGTCTTGCCCGCAAAAGTGCTAATGGGGATCATCGGTGCGCCGACGGCCTTTTCCCCGCACGGCTTTTTTTCATGGCCGCAGCCGTCACCTCTGAGGTCACGACCGGAATGACCTCGAAATTGGTGAGATCGCGCCATTCTGCGATCCACGCCATCAACAATGCGACGTCATCGCACTCCATCACCTGAAAGCAGCGGGCGAAATTCAGCTCGATCCAGCTGCCATGATATTTCAAGCCGGCCGGCATCATCCGGCCGCGCGCGCGGAAACGCGCGTAGACCGGCGCGGGATCGCGGCCCTTGAAATGCTCAATGACCATGAAAAGCACGTGCGACTTCTCCACGTCGCGTGTCACCGCAATTTCAAGGTCGAGAGCCCGATCAGCGCGAGCACGATCGAGATAATCCAAAATCGGATTACGATCTGCGGCTCGGTCCAACCCTTTTGTTCGAAATGATGATGGATCGGCGCCATCATGAAGACGCGCTTGCCGGTCAACTTGAAGGAAACCACCTGCACGATCACCGAAACCGCCTCTAGGACAAACAACCCGCCAATGATAGCAAGCGTGATTTCGTGCTTGGTCGCAACGGCGATAGTTCCAATCAGACCACCGAGCGCGAGTGAACCGGTATCGCCCATGAAGATCGAAGCTGGCGGCGCGTTGAACCAAAGAAAGCCGATCCCCGCGCCGATGACCGCCCCGCACAGCACCGCCAATTCGCCAGTTCCGGCGACATAGTGAATCTGCAGATAGTCGGCAAAAACTGCGTTGCCGGCTAGGTAAGCAATCATTCCAAAACTCGCCGCTGCGATCATCACTGGCACGATGGCGAGGCCGTCGAGACCATCGGTGAGGTTCACGGCGTTGCCCGCACCGACGATGATGAATGCGCCGAAAACCGCGAAGAACCATCCGAGATTGAGAACAACTTCCTTGAAAAGGGGAATAGTCAGTGAAGTCGCGAAGGGTGGCCGGCCAAGCTGTGAAATCGCGACGCAAGCCAGGATCGCAATCATGGCTTCAGCCGACAGCCTGACGCGTCCCGTGAACCCGGTATCGCTCTTTTGCTTCGTGACCTTCAGATAATCATCATAGAAGCCGATCACGCCGAAGCTGAGCGTCACGCCAAGCACGATCCACACATAGGGATTTGCCGGATTGGCCCAGAGGATCGTGGCGAGCACGACGCCCGAGAGAATCATCAATCCGCCCATGGTCGGCGTGCCGATCTTCTTGGCGAGGTGCGATTGTGGTCCATCGGTACGGATCGGCTGACCGCGACCTTGCTTTAGACGCAGCATATCGATGATCGAGGAGCCGGCGAGGAACACAAAGATGAGCGCCGTCATCGTCGCGCCACCGGTGCGGAAGGTGATGTAACGGAATACGTTGAGGACGGAGATTTTGTCCGAAAACTCGATGAGCCAATACAACATGCATTCTGCCTCAGGCGGACGCCTCTTCCGGCGCGCCGTACCGTGCGTAGCGCCGCTCCAACGCTTTGACGATCGGACCCATGCGAGAGCCGAACGATCCCTTTACCATGATGGCATCACCGCTGCGGACGGCGTCAAGCACCTGCGTCGCGAGTTCGCCTGAATCATCCGCATAGCCGCCCCGCCGCTCGGAGGGGAGAACTTGCCATAATTTTCGCATCTGCGGGCCGGCGCAATAGACAAGATCGACGGCGTTTTTCATGACCGGCTCGGCCAGGGCGCGATGCATGGCGGCTGCCTTGGCACCGAGCTCCAGCATATCGCCGAGCACGGCAATACGCCGTCCGCGCGAACCCACCGGCATCTGGCCGAGTAGCGCCAGCGCCGCGCGCATCGATGCCGGATTGGCGTTGTAGCTTTCATCGATCAAGAGCGCGGCCCCGCCCGGCAATTGCAGATTTATTCGTGTGCCGCGCCCGGTCCCCGGCTGCAAGCCGTCAAGCGCGAGCGCGGCGAGCGCAAGATCGGCGCCAGCGAGCACTACCGCTGCGAGCACGGCGAGTGAATTGAGCACCAGATGCCGCCCCGGTGCGCCGAGCCTGTAGGTCACTTCGGCGCCAAGAATATTCGCCTGCACGGTCGATGACGTCGGCAGCAGCGCGCATTTGATTAGCCGGGCATCGGCCTTGGCGTGCTCGCCAAAGGCTACGACGCGTTTGACGCCAGCCGCCGCGGCGTGGCGTTTAAGGCGAAGGAATTGTGCATTGTCGCGATTGAGGATCGCGGCGCCGCCCGGCTCCAACCCGGAGAAGATTTCGCCCTTGGCGTCGGCGATCGCAGCGAGCGATCGAAAATATTCGAGATGCACCGGCTCGACAGTTGTGACAATGGCGATATGCGGGCGCGCCAATTTGGACAACGGCGTCAACTCCCTGGGATGATTCATGCCCATCTCGAAAATCGCATATCGCGCGCTCTGCGGACATCGCGCGAGCGAGAGCGGGACACCCCAACGATTGTTGTAGGACGCCGCCGAGGCGTGGACATTGCCCTCGGGCGAAAACGCAAGGCGCAAGGCTTCCTTGGTGCCGGTTTTGCCGACCGAACCGGTCACCGCAATGACCTTGGCTTGCGTTCGCGCGCGCGCGGCGCGGGCAAGATCGCGTAAGCCCTCAAGCACATCTTCGACGGCAAGCAACGGCGCATTCGCCGGCATCGCGGCGAGCTTATCGGCGGCAACAACCGCAGCCCCGGCGCCGGCTTTCAACGCCGCGTCGACGAATTGGTGTCCATCACGGTTCTCGCCAGTGATGGCGAAAAAGGCCTCACCCGAATTGAGCGTGCGGCTATCGATGGAAATACCAGGAATCGCTTGCGGAAGTTCGCCATGCGTCTTTGCCCGCATCGCGGAGACCATCGTTTCAAGCGTCCACAGCGCAGCAGTCATTCGACGTATTCCTTAAGCGCCTCGGCAATCGCCTCGTGATCGCTAAATGGCAATACCCGGTCGCCGACGATTTGGCCGCTTTCATGACCCTTGCCGGCGATCAGTAGCACATCGCCCGCTGACAGATCCGCGACGGCGCCGCGGATTGCCTCGCCGCGATCACCGATCTCGATAGCGCCGGGCGCAGCCTTCAGAATGGCCGCGCGAATTGCTGCCGGATTTTCGCTTCGCGGGTTGTCATCGGTGACGATGACACAATCCGCCTTGTCCACGGCGATGGCACCCATCATCGGCCGCTTGCCCGGGTCGCGATCGCCTCCACAACCAAAGACGACGACGAGCTTCCCGTTCGCATAAGGCCGCAGCGCATCGAGCGCCTTGGCAAGCGCATCGGGCTTGTGCGCATAATCGACGAAAATCTGGGCGCCGTTGCGGTTGCCAACCAGCTCCAGCCGCCCTTTGGCGCCGGAGAGCTTTTCCAGCGCGGCGAACACGCGCCTCGGCTCTGCCCCGGTCGCGATCGCCAAGCCGGCCGCAAGCGCCGCGTTTTGCACCTGGAAGGCGCCTACCAGAGGAAGTTTGATGGAATATGTGCGACCGCCATGCACGATGGTGACGACCTGTGCAAAGCCATCGATGGCGCCGTCGACGAGACGGATATCGTCGCCATGCTCTCCGACCGTCACGATCTTAAGGCCGCGCTTCTTGGCGGCTTCGACCACCTGGCCCGCGTAGCAATCGTCGACACCAATCACCGCCGTTCCATCCTGCGCGACCAGCACCTCGAACAGCCGCAGTTTCGCTTTCAGATACGCCTCGAGGCTTGGATGATAATCGAGATGATCGCGCGAGAGGTTGGTGAACGCCCCCGTAGTTACGCGCACGCCGTCGAGCCGATATTGGTCAAGGCCGTGGGAGGATGCTTCGAGCGCGAGATGCGTCACGCCGTCGTGCGTAAGCTCGTCGAGGGTGCGGGCAAGCACGATAGGATCGGGCGTGGTCAGCGAGCCGTACACTTCTCCCTTGGGTGAGACAACGCCAATCGTGCCGATGCTTGCTGCGCGTTTACCCAAGGCGGTCCATATCTGCCGGGTAAAGGCCACGACCGAGGTCTTGCCGCTCGTGCCAGTGACCGCAGCGATCACGTCCGGTTGACGCGGAAAGAATTTCGCCGCTGCGATCGCCAGTGCGCGTCGCGCGTTGGCAACCTTGACGAAAGCAATTCTGTCCGGGAGACCGGCGGGCTGGCGCTCCGCCATGACGGCGACAGCGCCCGCGGCGATTGCATCGCCGATAAAGCGCGCGCCATCGGTCTTCGACCCAGCAATGGCGACAAAGAGATTGCCTTTTTTTACGTGCCGGCTGTCCGCGGTTATCCCGGAAAGCTCCAACGCTGCAACACACGCGTCGAGGGCGGCGTCGTTCGGCAGAAGTTCGGAAAGTTTCATGCGAAATCCGTCATGTGCCGCATTGGCGGACGATGACAAGGCGTAATCAGCTCCGGTGCGTCATGACCATATCACTGCGCCGACTTGACCAAAATCAGGCGCTCGGCGGGCGGAAGATCGAAGCGCGGCGTCATCCCAAGCATCGGTGCGATGCGCGCGATCACGGAAGCGGTGACCGGCGCCGCATTCCAGCCCGAGGTTGCATAGCCCTTGGTCTCCGCGAGCGGCTGCGGCTCGTCGAGCATGATGAGCACGAGATAACGCGGATTGTCCGCCGGCATAACCGCGGTGAAGTTTGTGAGCAGCTTGGTCTTGGAATAGTGGCCGTTAACGACCTTTTCCGAGGTTCCGGTCTTGGCGCCGACATAATATCCGGTGACGTCGGCCCTGCTCCCGGTGCCCTTCTCCACATTGAGCCGCAAGAGATAGCGCATCTTTTCGCTGGTCTCGGGCTTGACCACGGGCTTGGCGAGCAGCACCGCTTCCATCTCGCTGCGCTTGAGGAAGGTAGGCGGAATGAGCTTGCCGCCATTGACGAGCGCGCCGATGCCCATCACCGCCTGCAGCGGCGCGACCGAAAGCCCGTGGCCGTAAGCGATGGTCACCGTGTTAATCTCGCCCCAATGCTTGGGGACGAGCGGATCGGTGCTCTCCGGCAGTTCGCTGCGCATGCGGTCGAGCTGGCCCATCTTCTTTAAGAAAGCCTTGTGGTGATCGACGCCGAGTGTAAGCGCCATGCGCGCGACGCCGATGTTGGACGAATAGGTGAAGACCTCCGGCAACGTCAGTACGCGTTTCTGCGCGTGATAGTCGTTGATCTCGAACTTGCCGTAGTGCAGCGGCTGACGTGCATCGAACGTGGAGGCGAGCGTCATCTTTCCGGAATCGAGCGCCATCGCCACCGTGAGCGCCTTGAATGTTGAACCCATTTCGAACACGCCTGTGGTCAAGCGGTTAATGCGGGACTTGTCGAGCGCCTGGCGCGGATCGTTCGGGTCGTAGTCAGGTTCGGACACCATGGCGATCACTTCGCCGGTGCGCACATTGGTGACGAGGCCAGCCGCGGCAATGGCCTTGTATTTTTCGCGCGCGGCAGTGAGCTCTTCGCGCAGGGCGTATTGCACGCGCAGATCGACCGAAAGTTCTACCGGCTTCTGCAGCCGGTCGGTTGCGAAGCCCGCCGTATGCAGATCGGCAAGGCCACGGCCATCGAGCCAGCGCTCGATGCCGGCCATGCCCTGGTTATCAATGTTGACGTGACCGGTGACATGCGACACCACCGGCCCGTTTGGATAGATGCGCTTGTTTTCGGTGAGGAAGCCGACCCCGGGAAGACCGAGCCGGTGAATTTCCCGCTGCTGCGCCGGCGAGATTTCGCGCTTGAGCCAGACGAAGCCGCGGCGCGACGATAACCGCTCGCGCAATTCGTTTGCATCGAGTTCGGGGACCGCCGCGGTGAGGAGCTCGACCGCCTCATCGACGTCAATGATTCGGCGCGGCTCGGCGAACAGCGACGGTGTACGCACGTCGGTCGCGAGAATCTCGCCGTTACGATCGATGATGTCCGGGCGTGCGGTGGAAACGCGGTCCTGCGCCGTGCCGCGCCGCACCACTTGCGGATCGGGTATGAGCGCGAACATGACGAGGCGCGTGGCGATTACGCCATAGACAAGGATAAAAACCGCAATCGCCATACCGATGCGTACACGCGATTTGGCGACGCGATCGGTGATGCGGCCATGGAATAGCCCCTCGACCGCGCGTTGGCGCCAGGTCGTTTCATCCATCGCGTCACCGCGCGGTGCATGCATCAGCGGCTCCCCTTAGGTGTCGCCGTGCCCGTCGGGAATTCGCTATCGGTGCTTTCGATCATAGCGCCAATCGGGTCACCGCTGCCGGGCTTTACGACTTGCGGCGGCCGCCCGGGCAGGCGGTCGAGAGCGTCGATCTGATGCATCTCGAACTGGCGCAGCGGCAAATTCCGCTCGCTCAACGCTTTGATCCGGGCGGGATTATCGAGCCGTGCCCATTCGGCGCGCAGGACTGCGACGGCGTCACGCTCGCGCCGGATTTCGTTGCGCAACTTCGCCACGCGTTCGGCTTGCAGCGTTGCGTCGAACTTAATCTTGTAGACATAGGCCGCCGAGAGCACGAGCGCGGCGATGACAAGGACATGGAGGAGTCGCATGTCAACTTCTCCCCATCACGCTCGCAAGCGACGGCAGGCGCGGTAACAGATCGATGACCGCCCGATCCGCGACGGGAGCCGATGTCCGTTCGGCAGCGCGCAATTTGGCGGAACGCGCGCGCGGATTTTGCGCGATTTCCGCCTCCCCCGGCGTGACTGGCCGCTTGGTCAAAACGTTGAAGGCCGCTGGCGCCCACGCAATTTCCGGACGATGGCGCGAGCCGCCGCTACTACGGCTGCGTTCGGCAAGGAACGTTTTGACGATCCGGTCCTCGAGCGAATGGAAGGCGACGATAACGAGACGGCCGCCCGGCTTGAGCGCTCGCTCGGCCGCGGCAAGACCTTCAGCAAGCTCGGCGAGTTCCTCGTTGACGAAGATGCGCAAGGCTTGGAACGTTCGCGTTGCCGGGTGAATTTGACCAGAGCGCGCGTGCACGACTTTGCCGACGATATCGGCAAGAGCGATAGTTGTGCGGATCGGTGCCTCGCCGCGCGCTTTGACGATCGCGCGCGCGACTGCGCGCGCGTGGCGCTCTTCGCCGAGAACCGCAATAATGGTGGCGAGATCGCGCTCGGGAGCGTAGGCAATCACATCGGCTGCACTTGGGCCTTCACCGCCCATGCGCATGTCGAGCGGACCGTCATTGCGAAACGAGAAGCCGCGCTCGGCGGCGTCGAGTTGCATCGAGGAAACGCCGAGATCGAGGACGACACCGTCAACGCGTGCGTATCCCAACATGCTGGCGATGTTCTCCAGTGCAGAAAAGCGGTCCTCAGTCAGTGTCAGCCGGCCTTTGGCGGCTTCGACGAGATCAGCGCCAAGAGCGATGGCGCGTTGATCGCGATCGATGCCGATCACCCGGCAATCGGCGGAGTCGAGGATCGTGCGGCTGTAACCGCCGGCACCGAACGTGCCGTCGATATAGATGCCGCCCGCATGCACATTAAGGAAGCCGATCGCCTCGCGGCTGAGCACGGGAATATGATGGGCCAGTCCGCCAGCAGCGGCCGGTTGCCCGGCGCCGCGGCCCGTCATCATTCCCGTGCTCCACGCACGTTCACTGCCGCGCCCTGGTCGCTCAAACGCTTCTTGAGCGCACGAAGCTTTCCGGTGGCCTCGGAAAGTTGCGCGCCAAAGCGGTCCGGCGCCCAGATCTGGAATTTGTGGCCAAGGCCGATGAAGGCCGCGGCATCCATGATGCCGGCGTGATCCTTCAAAGTATCGGTGAGGGTCACCCTGCCCTCGCTGTCCATCTTCAATGTCTCGCTGGTGCCGTAGAGCGCGGTCGCAAGCTGCTCGCGTTCTTCGGAGAAAGGCGGATAGCCGGAAACGAGCTGCTCGATCTCCGCCAGTAGCGCATTGCCGCCGGCTTCCAGCGCCGGACGGTCGAGCGCTGGACAACAATAAAGTCCGTCGAAGCCATCCCGCGCCAGCACTGCGCGGAATGGTGCCGGGACCGATATTCGGCCCTTGGCATCGAGCCGTAGAAGATAATGCGAGACGAACCGATCCATATCGCCCCTTGCGCGATGCGAGTACGCCGCCATCCGCGATAATCCGCGCGATCCCCCACGGGGGAGACCATCGCGGATATGGGATTTTGTGGGTTATCATGGGACCAATTGGGCGTCAATGCAACCGCAACCCCGCCATTTTCACCAGGCGAAGCGGCCACTGACCGGACATTGAGCGGCGTTAACCTTAAGGAAGTGTTGCAAGAAGACGCCAACGACCACGTTGCCAGATGCCGTCGCCTATCCATGCACCGATCGTCAGGGAACACTCCCCCGCAGCAGCTTTCCGATCGTCCGGAACTGCACCAGCGGCGAGGCGTTAGCCTCACAAGCGAGGCCGTGTCTGCGGTTCGCCCTATCTCAACAAAACGAGTTCCCGTCAGTGCAAGAATTCACGGGAGAAGGAGGCCAATATGTTCAAGAAACTCCTGATCACGACCGCCGTGGCGAGTCTAATGAGCGGCACAGCCATGGCGCAGAGCGCGCCGAAAGATCAATCGACGCCGAATAGTTCCGCGAAAGTGATCAGCTCACAGACATCTGACCAGTTTCTGGCGTCGAAGTTCCGAGGCCTCGACGTCATGGGACCAAATGACGAAAAGATCGGCGACGTGAGCGACGTACTGTTCGACAAGAGCGGCCAGATTCTCGCCTACGTCATAAGTGTCGGTGGATTCCTCGGCGTAGGCGCTAAGGAAGTGGCACTTGCGCCCGTTTCTTTCCAGATGATCAAGGGAAAGCCCGGCGAGTTTGACAAGCTGAAGCTCTCGATGTCGAAGGACGAGCTGCAACAGGCGCAAAACTTCGAGCGTTACGCACCGCCGCGCGCCACCACCGGCGCGGGACCAGGTAGCGGAGGGTTCGGAAGCCGGCCCGGTCCGCTCGGATCGCCGCCCCCTTCCACCAACCGGTAAGGATCGAATCCAACTAGGTTGCGTTGCGTAGGCACGTGCTGTGAGTTGACGTTAGTTGCGTTGCGGCCCAGGCCGATGCGGCCTGGGCCGTAGTCATTTTGCTTTTCCTCCCTCGCCGAGAGGCTTCAGTTTGCTTATGGTCAAGTCATGCTCAACTCAGATGCCATTTTCCCGCCGGACACATTCCTGGCTTCGGAAGTCGTCCCCTCGCCCAATCACGGTGAGCGGCGCGGCGGCCGCCGGCCCGACATGATCGTGCTGCACTATACTGGCATGGAGAGCGCGCAAGCCGCATTGCAGGCGCTGTGCTCGAAGGACAGCGAAGTCTCCGCGCATTATTTCGTTTTCGAGGACGGCCGGATTATTCAATCCGTGCCGGAAGCGCGCCGCGCCTGGCACGCGGGTGAAGGCTCATGGGAAGGCGACACCGACGTTAATTCCCGCTCGATTGGGATCGAGATCGCCAATCCCGGTCATGAATTTGGCTATCCGGATTTCCCGCGCCGTCAGATCGCCGCGGTGATCGCGCTATGCCGCGGAATTATCAAGCGTCACAATATCGAGCCGGCGCGCGTGGTCGCGCATTCGGACACCGCGCCCGCGCGCAAAAAAGACCCCGGTGAGAAGTTTCCCTGGCGGCTATTGTTCGAATCCGGCATCGGCGTGTGGGTCGAACCGGCAGCGATCAGCGGCGATACCCGGCTGCTCTTGGGTGAGACCGGCGAGGCGGTGCTGACACTGCAAACCGCGCTGAAGAAATGCGGATACGGCATCACGCCGACCGGCACCTTTGACGAGATGACGCTGGACATCGTTACGGCCTTCCAGCGGCATTTCCGGCCCGAGCGCGTGGACGGCATCGCCGACAACTCAACTCTCGACACGCTCGGCCATCTGTTGAGTGTGCGGGCGGCGTTTCAGGCCTATTCGCAACTGCCGCAGCCAACGCCGGCCTCGGTACCGCCATCGCCATCGTCGGAACCGCCGGAAGAGAGCGGGACTTGACGCCGCCGCTTCGGCTCCCCATCCCTAGACTTGTCAGTCGGTTGGACGGCCGCTCCGGCGAAGCTCGAAAGGGTGCCGGGGAGGAAAGTCCGGGCTCCGCGGACAAACGGTGCCGGATAACATCCGGCGGGGGTAACCCCAGGGATAGTGCCACAGAGACGAGACCGCCGCGGACGGGTTGCGTAATCCGCGGCAAGGGTGAAACGGTGCGGTAAGAGCGCACCGCGTCGCCGGTAACGGCGGCGGCACGGCAAACCCCACCGGGAGCAAAACCGAATAGGGACGGCGCGGGGAGAAATCCCCAGGTCGGTCCGGATCAGCCGTCCGGGTAGGTTGCTTCAGGCGCCGGGCGACTGGCGTCGCAGAGGAATGGCCGTCACGCATGGCGCTTCGGCGCCATGCCATACAGAACCCGGCTTACAGGCCGGCTGGCAAATTGAGTATGGGGCGTCCGGCAAAAGCCGCCGGGCGCCCCACCAATTTTTCCAACACCGTCATTTGACGTCCAACATCGTCGACGGCAGCCACAGCACGATTTGCGGAAAGATGACGATGAGCGCGACTGCGGCGCACATAAGTAAGAACAGCGGTAACGTATAAACGCCGATGGTGAAAATGTTGCGCCCAGTCATGCCCTGCAGCACATAGAGATTGAATCCGACCGGCGGCGTGATTTGCGCCATTTCGACGACGAGCACAACATAGATGCCGAACCAGATCAGATCGAAGCCTGCCTTTTCCACCAGTGGGATGATGATCGAGGTTGTCAGTACAACCATCGAGATGCCATCGAGAAAGCAACCGAGAATGATGTAAAAGATCGTCAGCACGATAAGTAGTGACCACTGCGAGAGATTGTAGCTCGTGATCCATTCGGCGAGCGCGCGCGGAATGCCGGTGAAACCCATCGCCGCCGTAAGATAGGCGGCGCCGGCGAGGATGAATGCGATCATGCAGCTTGTCTTGGTCGCGTTGAGCAGCGCGTCAACGAAATTTTCCCATGTCAGCGTATTCATCCACCAGGACAAAATGAGCGCAAGAAAAACGCCGACGACCG
>JACQTM010000270.1 GCA_016210825.1 Hyphomicrobiales bacterium | reverse complement strand
CTCATCCTGAGAGTCTGACGCGAAATGCGAGCCGAGATATCAATCGGTTACAAGATGGAAGAGGTCAGTATGCCGGCCGGGAATTTCGCGTTGGAGGCCCTCACCCGCGAGTTTTCTGATTGCCATTCGTTTTCTTGCCTTGTCGTAACCCATTGAATCGACTCGTTGCATTTCGGGCCAGGCTCTCAGGATGACGGACCAACTCAGCTGCCGGTGAACAGCGGCTTCACGTTGGGGGCAAAATCCTCGAACAGGTTGAAACGGCCGTCGCTTAGTCGCGCACCCGGCTCCGCGGCGGAGAAGCGCTGATTGAAAGTCTCTGTGGGCGCATTTTTCGGCGCGTGCACCGACCAGACCTTGACCACGACTGGGGCGATCGGCTCGCGACGGTCGGACCGCGCCAGCGCGCGGAAGGCTGCGGTCGTATCGGGCGGCGCCACGGTCTTTCGCGCCTCGCGCGCGAGCGCCTCATACGCGCGCGCGAGCGCCGCTGGATCCGGCACGGAGCGCGCGCCCGTTTCGCCCGCAGGAATTCCGGATGCAACCTTTGCGGCTTGGGTGATTTGAGCGGCGCGAGCAACTTGCGCGATTTGGGCAACTTCAGCGATTTTCGCGGGCGGCACTGGAGCTGTTGGCCGCACCGCATTCGCGGCTATTGGTGCGACATTGTGCGCGGCAGCCGCGACGTCGTAGCGATGGCTGAGTACCTGCGCCACCTGCGCAACGCTGCGGGCGTGACCCTGCTTGTCGTAAAAGATTGAACGATTGGCGCGTGCGCCATACGGGAACAGATCGGCGGCGCGCGCTTGCGGGTTTTGTGCGGCCGTCTCGAGCAGCCGCGAGGCTCCCGCAGCGCCGAGGAAATGCGCCATGTAGAGTTCGCCGTCCGTCGCCTGCCGGCCGAGCGTCGCCTGCAGCTTCAGCGCATTGCTGCGCGTGAATACACCCGCCATCAGCGCGTTGGCCTTGGCGTCCTGGCGCAGATCGAGGATCGTGCGTGCTATCGCCGGGTCGCTGACCACATAGCGCCCCGATTGGTTACGCGTAATCGCATCGGCATACCTGCCATAACCAAGGCTTGGGCCCGCCTCTTTCAGCGTGCCGAGCCAAGTTTGCTCGATGAACTGGAAAAGCCCGCCGGCCGAGGATGTTGCGGCACGGGCTGAGGGATTGAGCCCTGATTCGACCTGAGCGGTGGCAAGAAGATATTGAAAGCTGGCGCCGGTAACATTGGCCGCCTGGCGGATCGCGCCGGTGACGTTTACTGCCGCTGCGCTCTGCGGATTGGCGTCAACGAGCATATTTGGCCCCGGCCTTGGCGAATCCGCGGGTCGCGGGGCGCACGGCCGTGAAGAGCTTGGGCGATTATGGTAAATGGAAACTTAATGCCGATACGTCATGCTCGGCATTGCGTGGTCGAAGGAGACACCGTCATGGGTCAGGACGCAGCTATTCGCCACAAGCGCGGCGGCATTTATTTCGAGGATTTCACGGCCGGCCACGTCTTCGAGCATCGCCTCACCCGCACGGTGACGCAGATGGACAACATGCTGTTCTCCAACATGACGCTCAACCCGCAGCCGCTGCATATCGACCGGCATTTCTGCGAGCAGGAGACCGAGTGGGGCAAGCCGCTGATGAACTCGCTGTTCACGCTCGGCCTGATGATCGGCATCTCCGTGAACGATCTCACCGTCGGCACCACCATCGCCAATCTCGGCATGACCGAGGTGAAATTCCCGCATCCCCTGTTCGAGGGCGATACCATGCATTGCTCGACCGAGGTACTGGGCAAGCGCGAATCGAAGTCGCGGCCGAATGCCGGCATCGTCGAATTTCATCATCGCGCGTTCAATCAGGACGGTAAGCTCGTCGCCGAGTGCCGCCGCCAGGCATTCATGGTCAAGCGGCTGGGATGAGCGAGAGCGCGGGCGGCATTATTCGTTATTGTTGTGCGGCGAGCGCGTCCGATTGCCGCTTAGCCTCCGGCCGCTTCAGGCAATCGAGGAAAAACTTGCCGTATTTTTTCGTCTCCGTGACGCCTTCGTCGAGATTCAGCATGAAAACGCCCTCGTTCGCCGGATCAACGAGGAAGGCCTTGCGCGCATTCTCCCAATCTCCCGCCTCGTTCGCATTCTGCGCGTTGAAGAATTTTGCAAGCGTGCTCTGACCTTCCGGCCTAGTTGCCATGCTGAATACAATGCGCGCGGCGACGATTGGCACTAAGGCAAGATCGGGTTCGGTCACAAGGCTAAGACCGTGGTTATCGACTAGCTTATTGAATCGTTCGTAGTTCTCACGAAAGAAGATCTGGATCATGCCACGGCCGCGATAGCGCCAGCCGTCGCGACTGTTTTCATCGCCATTGCCGTGCCGGTTTGCGTAAATTCTGTTCGCCAGAGTTTCGGGCTTGTTGACGAAGTTGCGCGCCTCCTCGGGATTCTTCAGGTATTTTTTGAATTTGGCCCAAATGCGCTCCGCTGACGGGAATGCAAGCGGCGCGTGCCAGTAACGCAGGTGACCGGTCTCGTACATCACGGTGCCGACGATGAATGCGAGCCAACGGTCATCCTTCCAGTGAGGATGCTCGTCCCACACGTCCAGAAGCTTGTCGAAGGCATCGGCTTCTCTTGGACCAATATCCCACCCGACCTTGTTGCGAATCTCTACGTTTTTGCTGTAGCAGCGCATGACCGCCTCGTGATCTAGCCGCATTTCTGCATCGCGCTTTGTGTCGCCGCCTTTTCGGCGCAGGCGTTCGGCGGCTTCGATGTATTTGGCCGCGGCGGGCAACGAGCGGCTTAGTTCGTAATAGACGAGCAGCTGTGCACAATCGGCATCGACAGCGTCCTTGCCGAGTTTCGGCTTGAAATGTACGTCCGGATCGCAGTCGAGAAATTGTCCACTCTGGCGCCCTATGATGTATTGAGTCCGCTCCGCCATCGCCCAGCCGATCGGCAAATCGTAATACCGATTGGTGAGGTCGATGCGCTTGAGCCGCGGCGCGGTGACAGCAACCTCCTTGATGTGGTTCGGCCCCAATTCTCGCGCGGCGCGCTCAATGGCCACATAGGCGCGCGAAGTGCGAGTGCTCAATAACGCGCGCAATGGTTCTGCCGTCTCCCCAAGCGCATAAGAGTTACGAACGGGAAAGTCACCCCCGGTTAAAACGATGAGATGAAAGCTAACACGACGATACGGCTTGCCGTCACCGAAAGTGAGATGCTCATCTGCTCTCGCCGCGATTTGGCTTTCGACGGTAGCGAGCGCGCTAATTAGGTCGAGCGCAGTTTCGACACCTGAATTGTCGACATAACCGCCGTCGACAAGTCGCAGGTAATTGCTGCCGGTAAAGCGCGAATCGTTCACCGGCACCGTTGCTGCAGGTGTTACCCACGGAAAGCGAGCGCTCATGACTGCTGCCGTGCTTAAGGAGATATCGAGTACGCTGGGGCCAGCGCTCTGTGATTGACACAACGACTGAAAATGGACTGTGGACCCCGCATGTCTTGCCTTGCCGTCCTTGCAGTCGTCATTCGACGGCGGCACCAAGCCAAATGGCGATAGCAGCACGCGGCGTCCGCTCGCGGCATCCGTTGTGTTCATCAGTAAGGCCGGCGCATCGATGCCCGCATCCCACATTGACAGAAAGCTCTGTTTGAACGCGTTCTGCTTGGAGGCTGGGAATGCTGCAACGAAGGCGTCTTCGATGGCGTATTCAAGCGCGCGCGCACGATCGAAATCACCGATGGCAACCGGGATAAAGCGCTGGGTGAAGTCGGGAAACAGCGAGGCGGCGACGAGCGGCGAAAGAAAGTCGGAATTCAAGATTTTCCTGACATCCGGTTCAAGTCCGTCTGGCAGGATGAGATCGCTATTTGCGGCGGTTGTTTCCCCGCCAAGAAATTTCGCTATGCGCGGGCAAGGATTCTTCAGCCATGTAGGCTTATCGTCGACGCTGGCGGGTCGCGCCCGTTGACGCAAAGCCGCGACGAAGGCGGCGGCGCCGACGCTTCCGCCCGAAACCGAGCTGATGGCGAACAGATGATGCGCGAAAGCCGGGCAATAATCCTGCATACGGGCAAGAAACACCGCTGACTGGTAGGCTGCGTAAATACCGCCACCCTGCGCGGTCACAATATAGACAGGGTAGTTATTCTCGTATTCGGCAAGGTCGACCCGCCTCTTATACCATTGTTCGAATTGATCGCGGGCTGAGGCGCTCGCCGCTGCATGGACGCGCGCGGCGTTAGCGTCCACGACATATCGCACCGCATGATTGTCGTTCCAGTCGGGAAGCGACCATAAGACAGCCGGAAGCAAGAATATCGTGAGATAAGGAATTCGTTGATTGATCGTCAGTAGGCTGAAATGCACGGAAAAGGCCGCAACACACAGTACGAATAATGCAAGCACGCTAAAGGAACCAATCACTTGCGGTAATTTTACCGGCGCAGCAAGGAAAGCAATAGTCGTGACTGTGATCAACAACACCGTCAGGAGGAGGAACCGCGGATTGGAAAAATAGAATTCATTGACGCGATGGGCGTAGCGTCGAGTCGCGTCGTTCCATCGCCATACGCCTAGAAAGAAGACGACGGCTAGGAACAGCGTAATAATCCCGCTGATCGTGAGCCCCTCACGGACGTCGCCGGCAAGTGTCAGATCGCTGCCAGCCCATCGGCTACCGACCGGGATTCTGGCTAGGGCGTCCGCAGTATATTGCATCGGCGCGGCGACAAGCTGCGCTATTCCGCAGAACAGAAGCGGAAGGAAACCAAGCAACGATGGCAGCACGCGTGCGACTTCGCGCACCGCGCGTGTCGGCCGCGGAATGAGAGAAAGGCTTTCCGTCGTGACCTGCCGGGTTCCGACAGAAATAAAGACCGCGATAGCGACGAGAGGCAGGAAAAATCGGATTGCCTCGAACACACCCGGCCAAGCTGATGCTATCGGTTCGACGGAAAACGGATCGATCGGTCCGAAAGATTGCGTAATGGTGGCGACGATTTTTCTATACAATTCGCGCAGTTGCCCCGGAATATAGAGCGCAAGCGTGATCACGAGAGAAAGAGCAACGAACCATTTCGTGTTACGGATAAGCCGATAAACTTGTTCGAGCGGCTCTGCATATCTCCCCCAATCCGATGCCATGTCACCCTCCTCAACAAGACTCAAGCACTGGTTGCGTCCATCTCAATTAATCGTATCAGTTGTTGCAATGAATTTCCAATAGCGACGAACACCCCATGCGCTCCCTCCTATTCATCCCCGCCGACGCGCCAAAAAAACTCGAAAAGGGTTTAACGAGCGGCGCCGATGCGCTGATCGTCGATCTCGAGGATTCCATTGCCCCGGATCGCAAGAAGGAAGCGCGCGAAAGCGCGGCTTCTTTCCTGCAGGAGGCGACAGCGAAAGCGGATAGGCCTCGCATCCTGGTGCGCGTCAACGGCATCGAGACCGGGCTGACCGATGCCGATCTCGACGCGGTCGTACCGGGAAAGCCCGACGCCATCATGCTGCCGAAGGCTGTGGGCGGCCCCTCGGTGATCCATCTCGACGCCAAGCTCACCGCGCGCGAGGCGATCGTCGGCTTGCCCGACGGTGCCATCACCATCGTCGCACTGGCGACCGAGACGGCGGCGGCGATGTTTGTCGCTGGCAGCTATGCGGGTTCCAGCGCGCGGCTTACCGGTTTGACCTGGGGGGCGGAGGATCTGTCCGCCGAGCTTGGCGCCGAGGCGAACCGCGACAAGGATGGCAATTTCCTCGATCCCTATCGCCTCGCGCGCACGCTCTGTCTCGCGGGTGCCGCCGCGGCTGACGTGCAAGCGATCGACACGGTCTATGTGGACTTCCGCAACATGGATGGCTTGCGCCGGGAATGCGAGGAAGCGCGCCGCGACGGTTTCACAGGCAAGCTCGCGATTCATCCCGGCCAGGTACCGGTCATCAACGAGGTGTTCACACCGACGCCTGCGGCCATCGCGAAAGCGCGCGCCGTCGTTGCGGCCTTCGCCGCCGCGCCTGGCGTCGGTGTCGTCGGCATCGATGGGGTGATGTTCGACCGCCCGCACTTCGCCCGTGCACAAGCCTTACTCGCGCGCGCTAAGGCTGCCGGTCTCGGTTAATTCATTGATGGAATTCGAGCTTGACCGCGCCTTTTTTCCCGACCGGCACGGCGCGATAGAAGCACGAGCGCCTGCCGGTATGACAGGCAATACCATTGCCGGCGACCTTGACGGTCATCAGCAGCGCGTCTTGATCGCAATCGACCCGTAAATTCACGACCTGGAATCGATTGCCGCTGGTCGCGCCCTTCCGCCACAGCTCGTTGCGCGAGCGCGAGAAGAACCACGCCTCGCCACTGTCGATGGTGCGCGCCAGCGCCTCGTCGTTCATGTAGGCGAGCATCAGCACCTCGCCGTCGGTCGCGTCGGCGACCACACAGACGATGAGCCCGCCGTCGAAGTGCGGCGTGAACGCGGTGCCATTTTCCAGTTCGCGGCGGTTGCTGCCGGGTTCATCAAATCGGGGCGACATGGCAATCTCCTTGGCGCGCTGCGCGGTCGCAAGCTAACATCGTCCGGCCAAAGCGGTCATCCCAATCTTTGAAGGTCGTCCGATGCTAATGCGCTTGTCCGCCGCCATCTTGGCCATACTCTTCGCCCCGCCTGACATCGCTTGCGCGGAAACGGTCGCCGATACGCTTAAGACTTGGGGCTTGCTCGGCACCTGGTCCGCCGATTGCGATTTTCCCGCTGGCCGCCGCAACGGCTATTATAGCTTCATTCCCAAGGCCGGTGGACAAGGCGCGCATGATCGGGACTTTGGCGACATCAAGGACAGCAACGAAATCTTGAGCGCTGAAATCGGCGCGGACAATTCGCTAACTTTGCGCGTGCGGTTTCAGTCGAACGCGCAAGTGCGCGAGTTCAGTTATGTCAAGGGTGAACGCGGCGTTATCCGCGCCATGACCAACCGCGAAGCCGGCGGCGCCTTTACGGTGCGTGAT
>JACQTM010000274.1 GCA_016210825.1 Hyphomicrobiales bacterium | reverse complement strand
GGCGCGACGCGCTCCGGGTTGATGGGAAATTCCAGCGCCGAAAATTGTTCTTCCGAGGGGCCAAAGCTTTCGCCGGTCTGCAGTTCCAAGAGGCGATCCGGGTCGATGGTGATCGAGTCCGTCTCAACGGTCGCCGACGCGGCGATTGCGCCGGCAATGATCTCGCCCTGGACCACGAGGCTGCGCACTTGAGCCTCGATCAATCCGGCGCGGAATTGCGACAGATAAAGAATGCCGATCACCAGCGCGAGCAGGCCGGCGATGTTGAGAAAGACGATGCGGCGAGTGAGGCTGGATAAGATCTGGCTAATAAAGAAGTGCCAGATGCGGTGCAGAAAATATAGTGCGTTGCGGCGGTCGGCGCGCACGAAATTATCGCCTTGGCTTGCTGCTTCGGCGATCGGCGATTGCGTTTCAGCGGTTCGGTCGAGCAATGTGGTCGCTTCCGCCAGCTATCGAATGCGCGCCCCCCGGCATCTGCCCGAGGCTGCTATTCTAACGCAAGCCGAGCGGTCGTGTTAGACGCCTTCGTCAATCTTCCTTAAAGCGGTAACCGACCCCGTAAAGCGTCTCAATCATGTCGAATTCGTCGTCAACCACCTTGAACTTCTTACGCAGGCGCTTGATGTGACTGTCGATGGTGCGATCGTCGACGTAGACCTGATCGTCATAGGCGGCATCCATCAGCGCGTTGCGGCTTTTGACCACGCCAGGCCGGCTCGCGAGCGCCTGAAGAATGAGGAATTCAGTCACAGTAAGCGTTACCGGCTCGCCTTTCCATGTGCAGGTGTGGCGCTCCGGATCCATGCGCAATTGACCGCGTTCCAAAACCTTGGCGGAATCGATCTCCTTGGTGACGATGCCGTCTTTAGCGCTGCCGCGGCGGAGCACCGCCTTGACGCGTTCGACGAGAAGTCGCTGCGAGAAGGGTTTGCGAATGAAATCGTCCGCACCCATCTTCAGCCCAAAAAGCTCGTCGATTTCTTCGTCCTTGGACGTGAGGAAAATCACCGGCGTGTCGGTTTTTTGTCGCATGCGCCGTAACAGCTCCATGCCATCCATGCGCGGCATCTTGATATCAAGGATGGCAAGGTCCGGCGGCGATGTCTTGAAACCGTCGAGCGCGGACGCGCCGTCGGTATAGGTCATGATGCGGTAGCCCTCGGCTTCGAGCGCGATGGACACCGATGTGAGAATATTGCGGTCGTCGTCGACGAGAGCGATGGTCGGCATTGGCCTGTTCCGTGACGGTAACCCCAGGCCTGTGAAGCCTGCAAAGCTGGGCCGAAATGTGACATTCCTGCATCAACTATGTGATTCGATGGGCATTACAACCCCTTCGGCGCAAGATTCTCGCTTGGCTGAAAGAGTTAGCGTGGAATACCGATGAAGCCCGCAGCTGAATTCAACCCTAAATCCGCCGCGAAGAAACTTCTCCGCGAGGGGCGCACCGGCGCGCTTGCTACTTTGATGGCGGGATCAGGCGATCCCTATTGCTCATTGGTTAACGTCGCAACCGCGGCGGACGGCTCGCCCCTGCTCCTGCTCTCCAAGCTCGCGGTGCACACAAAAAATATCCTGACCGACGCGCGCGTGTCGCTGATGCTCGATGAGCGCAAGCTTGGCGATCCGCTCGAAGGCGCGCGTGTCATGCTGATGGGGCGGGCTGCCGTGACCGACGATGCGGAATCGCGCCGGCGCTATCTCGTTCGCCAGCCCGAAGCGCAAATGTTTGCAAGCTTTGGCGACTTCAATTTCTATCGGATAACGATCACCGGCGTGCATCTCGTTGCTGGTTTCGGTCGTATCGTCAATCTAAAACCAGCCGATGTCCTCACCAACCTCGCCGACGCCGATGCGCTGGTTGCCGCGGAATCCGAGATCATCGCGCACATGAACACCGACCATGTCGATGCCATACGCCTCTATGCGACGAAGCTGCTCACGGCGCCCGATGGCGATTGGCGTTGTGTCGGCTGCGATCCGGAGGGCATGGACTTGCAAAGTGGCCGTACCGCATTGCGGTTGCCCTTTCCGCAGCGCATCACGGCGCCTGGCCCGCTCCGCGACGAGCTCAAGCGATTGGCCGAATTGGCACGCGCCAAAGACTGACGTTACTTAAGTTAATGGCCGCCGGCGCCTTGGAATCGTCGATTGTGCTGGATCAAATTGGCGACGCTAAACTTAATATTGTCTAGGCGCTTGGCAGAGCCAGTAACGGGAGTTATGACGACACGCTTCCGTGAGCCCGCAGCGAGGGGCTATAGTAACCGGTCGGACGGATAAGCGGTATTTCCAATTTTGTGGTAACGGCCGGTGGTGTGTGGAGGATTTCGTGCAAGAGACGGGCGTTAGAAACGGTGCTTATGGCGCCGACAAAATCGGTTTCAAAGGACTCAAAACGGTTCATTGGAATTTGATCGAGCCTGCGCTTTACGAATATGCAATAGCTGGCGGCGAAGCGACGATCGTCCAGGGAGGCGCGCTCTGCGCAGAAACCGGCCATCACACCGGCCGTTCACCCAAGGACAAGCACACGGTCTGCGATGCACTCACCGAAAACAGCATGTGGTGGGAGGGCAATCGCAAGATCACGCCGCAACAGTTCAATAACCTCCTTGAAGACTTCATCGCCCATGTAAAAGGCAAGAAGCTATTCGCGCAAGATCTCTATGGCGGCGCCGATCCGAAATACCGGATCAAAACACGCGTCTTCACCGAACTGGCCTGGCACTCGCTGTTCATCCGCCAGCTTCTAATCCGGCCAGTAGCCCCGGAACTCGAGGACTTCGTTCCCGAGCTCACCATCGTCGATCTGCCGTCGTTCCGGCCCGATGCGAAACGCCACGGCGGGCGCGAAGGCTCCGACACGATGGTGGCGATCGATTTTACCCGTAAGATCGTCCTGATCTGCGGCTCGTCCTATGCCGGCGAGATGAAGAAATCGGTCTTCACCACGCTCAATTTTTATTTGCCGGCGCAAGGCGTGATGCCGATGCACTGCTCGGCGAATGTCGGTCATGGCGGCGATGTCGCCGTGTTCTTCGGGCTCTCCGGCACGGGCAAGACTACGCTCTCCGCCGATCCGAACCGCATCCTCATCGGCGATGACGAGCACGGCTGGGGTCCGAACGGCGTATTCAATTTCGAAGGCGGCTGCTACGCGAAATGCATCAGGCTTTCCGCCGAGGCCGAACCGGAAATTTACGCCGCCACCAATCGTTTCGGCGCCGTGCTCGAAAACGTGGTGTTCGATCCCGAAACACGGATTCCCGACTACAACGACGATTCAAAGACCGAGAACACCCGCTCCGCCTATCCGCTCGATTTTATTCCCAATGCGTCGCGCACCGGCCGCGCCGGTCACCCGAAAAACATTATCATGCTCACGGCGGACGCCTTCGGCGTGATGCCACCAATCGCGAAGCTCTCGCCGGCGCAGGCGATGTATCACTTCCTATCGGGATACACGGCGAAAGTCGCCGGCACCGAGAAGGGTCTGGTGGGCGTGCAGCCGGAATTTTCCACCTGTTTCGGCGCGCCGTTTCTGCCGCGCCCGCCCGCGGAATACGGCAACTTGCTGCGCGACTATATCGCCAAGCACAAGGTCGATTGCTGGCTGGTCAATTCCGGTTGGACCGGCGGCGCCTATGGCGTCGGCCGCCGCATGCCGATCAAGGCGACACGGACCTTACTGACGGCGGCGCTCGACGGCTCGCTGAAGAGTGCGTCATTCCGCACCGATCCTTATTTCGGCTTTTCGGTCCCAACCTCGGTGCCGGGCGTCGAGCCGCATCTGCTCTATCCGATGAAGACGTGGAAGGACAAAGCCGAGTTCGACACAACCGCACGCAAACTGGTGAAGATGTTCCAGGACAACTTCATCAAGTTCGAGAAACAAGTCGACGCCGAGGTGAAGGCAGCGGCGCCGGAAGTGCGTATCGCGGCGGAGTAAGCTCCCGTTCGTCCCCGTGACCCGTCTTCGCCAAGGCTTCGACGGGCCGATGCCTGAGTCCTCCGAAGCGTGAGCGAAGGAGGGAAGCGGGGACCCAGTCGCTGGATTCCCGCTTGCGCGGGAATGAGCGGAGCAGGAACAAAAAAGGGCGGCCGATCGGCCGCCCTTTTCGTTGGCGTACTGGCGCCTCGCATCGGTCTTGTGTGAGAATCGCGCGATGCAAGTCCTTATCGTCGGCGCCGGGGTCATCGGTCTCGCGGTTGGCCGCGCCGCAGCGCGCGCCGGCCATGACGTCATTATCGCCGAAGCTGCAGGCGCCATCGGCACCGGCGTTTCCTCGCGCAACAGCGAGGTCATCCACGCCGGAATGTATTATCCGCCGCATTCGCTGCGGGCGCTTCACTGCACGCAAGGCCGGCGGTTGCTTTATCCCTTTTGTGTGGCGCATGGCGTGCCATATCGCAAATGCGGCAAGTTGATCGTTGCCACGAACGACGCTGAATCGAAAAAGGTCGAAGCCCTTCACAAGCAGGGCCTCGTCAATGGCGTCGAGGGGCTGGATATGATCGGCGGCAATGCCGCGCGTGCGCTCGAGCCGGAATTGACCTGTATCGGCGCGCTTGTTTCGCCGGAAACCGGCGTCATCGATGGCCATGCCTTCATGTTGGCGCTGCGCGGCGACCTCGAAGACCATGGCGGAATGATTGCATTCGGCACGCGGGTGGAGTACCTCGCGCCCTCGCCGCAAGGCTGGCAGGTGCGCTTCAGCGGCGCCGAGGTGGGAACCATCACGGTCGATGCCGTGGTCAACGCAGCGGGGCTCGGCGCCCAAGCTCTGGCGGCGCGCATCGAAGGGTATCCGCAAGGCCGCGCGCCACGCCTCGTCCTCGCCAAGGGCAGTTATTTCGGTTACCGCGGCCGGCCCGTTTTTTCGCGGCTGATCTATCCGACGCCGGTGGATGGCGGGCTCGGCATCCACGTCACGTTCGATCTTGCCGGACGCATGCGCTTTGGTCCGGACGTGGAATGGATCGAGACCGAAAGCTACGACGTCGATCCAAAGCGCGCCGAGATGTTCTACGCGCGCATCCGGACATATTGGCCAGCGCTGCCGGATGACACGCTCGTACCCGATTACTCGGGCATCCGCCCAAAATTGTCTGGCCCCGGGGAGCCCGCGGTGGACTTCGTGATGCAGACGGAACGCGATCACGGATTGCCGCGCCTCGTGCAATTTTTCGGTATCGAGTCGCCGGGATTAACCTCGGCGCTGTCGCTCGCCGACGCGGCGATCCAGCAACTGGAAAGTTGAGTGCGAGAGATTCGCCGCCGAATATCGTTAGCGCCGTGTTTTCGGCATCTTCGCGGGATCGACCGGCGTGAATTGTGCTTCGCGGCTGTTTCGTCCCCTGAAGGCTACGATGCCGTCATTCGTGGCCACCATGTCGCCGGGACGCAAGGTCGGATCGGAATTGATGTCCAATCGCGCAAGTCCGAAAGCATCCCTGCCGTTGCAGGTGCAATCTGCAATCAGCTGATTGCGATAGACGTATGCGTTCTTGAGGTCGGCATAGCGGCTGCCATCCGGCGCCACCGCATGATTAATCACGCTGCCAGAAAAGATCTTTGTCTTACTTGCCGGGCAAACCGACTGGCAGATCTGGACCGGCGTCGCGCTGGCATTGCGTTGAATCGGGAAATAACGGCCGTCGCACAAACGCACGCAATATGCGACCTGCGGGCCGCCGATACTCGGGCTCATCTGCTCCAGGCTCCCACCCCGTTGCAGGTCTAACGGGTCGGCATATGAGGATGCCGGTGGCGGCAAATGCCGGCGGGATTTACCGAACAGGAAATCGAACACACCTTGCGCCGACGCGGGCGCCGCCGAACAGATGCTTGCGGCGGCGAGCATCACGAATACGAACGAGGTAGAGGGCCGAATTGGCACGATACGATGCTCCGAACGATGCGAGGAATACGCGACTGATCGACCCGCGTTCGTTCGTCAACGCGCAACAGAGGTCAATGGTTTCAGGCCCACCAGGAGTGGCGGCCGGCCATGTCGACGTTCAATGGTCTTGAGACTTAGAGTCTGAACCATCCCGATTGATTCGGAGCCTGGTTCTAGCTTTTTGTTTAAACATGATCTTTTCCGACCTTCCTTCGCCCGCCGAAGCGGGCTTCGCGAAGGCGGGAAACCGGTTCCCACTTTTCGGGATCATGCTCTAATTGACCGGCGTAAACAGGATTTGCGCCTGATGCTTCAAATTGCGGCGATTATTATCCTCATAGCCGTTACTGCAGGCGGATCAATGCGCCTCCTCCCAATTACCTGCCGCGCGCGCATCCACTTGCAGCGGCACCGATAGGGACAATGCTGGCATCGGCGCCTGTTCCATCACTGTCTTGACCACCGGCAGCGTCTTTTCGACTTCCTTTTCCGGCACCTCGAAGATCAATTCGTCGTGCACCTGCAGCAACATTTGCGCGGACAGCCGCGCGGCGGCGAGCGCGTCTTCCATGCGGATCATGGCGCGGCGGATGATATCGGCCGCGCTGCCCTGGAGGCGGGCGTTGATCGCCGCACGCTCATTGAACGCGCGCAGCGACGGATTGCTGGCATTGATTTCCGGATAGTGGCATTTACGGCCAAACAGCGTGACCACGTAACCATGCTTGCGGCAGAAGTCGCGTGTCGCGTCCATGTAGTCGCGGATGCCGGGGAAGCGCTCGAAATATTTCTTGATATAGGCGCCGGCTTCCTCCCGTTCGATCCCGAGCTGGTTGGCAAGCCCGAAAGCAGAGATGCCGTAAATGATGCCGAAATTGATCGCCTTCGCCCGGCGGCGCACTTCGCCCGGCATGTCCTTGATCGGCACCCCGAACATTTCCGACGCCGTCATGGCGTGGATATCGAGGCCGTCGCGGAACGCCTGCTTGAGTGGCGTGATGTCGGCGATTTCCGCCAGCAGCCGCAATTCGATTTGCGAATAATCGGCGGAGACAAGTTTGTGGCCGGGCGCGGCAACGAAGGCGCGGCGGATTTTCCGTCCGGCTTCCGTGCGCACGGGAATGTTTTGCAGATTGGGCTCGGACGAGGACAGGCGGCCGGTCGTTGTCGCGGCAAGTGCGTAGCTCGTATGCACGCGATGGGTCTGCGGGTTGACGAAGGTGGGGAGCGCGTCGGTGTATGTCGAGCGCAGCTTCGACACCTGCCGCCAATCGAGAACTTTCTGCGGCAATTCGTGACCCTGTTCGGCCAAATCCTCCAGCGTGCGCGCGCCGGTCGACCATTGACCGGTCTTGGTCTTGGCGCCACCGGGCAGTCCGAGCTTGCCGAACAGCACGTCACCGAGCTGCTTTGGACTGCCGGGATTGAGCGGCTCGCCGGCAAGCTTCTGAATGTCCGCCTCGAGGCGCGCGGCGTCCTTGGCGAATTCGCCGGAAAGCTGCGCCAGCACCTTGCGGTCGATGGAGATACCGCGCCGCTCCATGCGCGCCAGCACCGGCACCATCGGCCGCTCCAGCGTTTCGTAGACACTCGCGACATGCTCGGCGGCAAGCCGCGGCTTGAGCGACTGCCACAGGCGCAGTGTCACGTCGGCGTCTTCGGCGGCATATTCGGCGGCCTTGTTGATAGGTACGTGATCAAAGGTGACTTGCGACTTGCCCGAGCCGGCGACGTCGTTGAAATGGATCGTGGTGTGGCCAAGCCATTTTTCCGACAACTCGTCCATGCCGTGGCCGTTCTTGCCGGCATCGAGCACGTAGGACATCAGCATCGTGTCGTCCAACGGGCGAATTTCGATGCCGCGCAGCGCGAAAATCTGCCAGTCGTATTTAAGATTTTGGCCAACCTTGAGCACGCCCGGATCTTCCAGCAGCGGCTTCATCGCGGCGAGCGCATCTTTTTCCGCGATCTGGTTTTCGGCGATCTCGCCCGCGAACAGCCCTTCGCCGCCGCCCTCCTTGCGATGGGCGAGCGGCACGTAGCACGCCTCGTTCGGTGTCACCGCAAGCGAGAAGCCGCACAACGCCGCCTGCATCGGGTCGAGGCTCGTGGTCTCGGTATCGACGGCAACGGTGCCGACGTCGATCGCGCGCGCGACCCATGCGCGCAGCCGGCCGAGATCGCGCACGACCTCGTATTTTGCGCGATCGACTGGGATCGCGCGGATTTTTTCCGCGCGTACGGCAGCGAGCGAGATGGGGGTGAAAGTATCTTGCTCCGTGCGTTCTCTCCCTCCCCCTGAAAGGGGGAGGGTTGGGGTGGGGGTCTCTTGCGAAGCGACCCCACCCGGCGCCGCTTGCGCGGCGCCACCCTCCCCTTGCCGGGGAGGGATGGAACCGCCCGCAACCAGCCGTGCATCCGCTTCGATCTCCGCCGGATCGCAGTCGCAGGCCTCCGCCACGCGCCGCGTCAGCGTCGTGAATTCCATGGCTTTCAGGAAGGCGATCAGATTGCGGTAATCGGGCTGATGCACCACGAGATCGGCGGACGGAACATCGAGCGGAACGCGATCGTCGAGCGTTACAAGTCGTTTGGACAACCGTGCCTGCTCGGCGTTGTCGATCAGCGTCTGCCGCCGCTTGTCCTGCTTGATCTCGCCGGCGCGTTTAAGCAGCGTTTCGAGATCGCCATATTCGCCGATGAGCTGCGCCGCGGTCTTCACACCGATACCCGGCACGCCCGGCACGTTGTCGGTTGAATCGCCGATCAGGGCCTGGACCTCGATCACTTTTTCCGGCGGAACGCCGAATTTTTCGATCACCTCGGCGCGGCCGATGCGGCGATCCTTCATGGTGTCGTACATGACGACCGTGTCGCCCACGAGCTGCATCAGGTCCTTGTCGGAGGCGACGATGGTCGTCGTCGCTTTCACCTCACGGCCCTCGCGCGCGTAGGTGGCGATCAAATCGTCGGCTTCGTATCCGATCTGCTCGAGGCAGGGAATGTCAAAGGCACGAACCGCTTCGCGGATCAAGCCGAATTGCGGGATGAGATCGTCCGGTGCGTCCGGCCGGTGCGCCTTGTATTCGGGATAAAACTCGTTGCGGAAGGTTTTTTCCGACTTGTCGAACACAACCGCGAGATGGGTCGGCTTTTCTTCCTTTTTCATGTCGGTCAAGAGCTTCCACAACATATTGCAGAAGCCGAGCACGGCGTTGATTTGCAGGCCGTCCGACTTACGGCTGAGCGGCGGCAGCGCATGATAGGCGCGGAAGATGTAGGACGAGCCATCGACCAGAAAGAGATGATCGCCGCGCTTGAGCGGGCGTGATCCCGGCAGCGCGGTGGGCGGGGCTTTTGCGGCGGGCTTTGCGGCCGATTTTTTTGGCGCGGGCATAGTACAAGAATGTGGGCCGTCGCGCCGTGATTATCAATCTATCTGTCATCGCCCGCGGAAGCGGGAGATCCAGTATTCACAGGCCTTGCGATAAAAAACCGGTATTGGCGGTTACTGGATGCCCCGCTTCCCTCCTTCGCTCACGCTTCGGAGGGCTCAAGCATCAACCCGTCGAAGCCTTGGCGAAGACGGGACGCGGGGCATGACAGCCGATCACTATTCCGCGGGCTGCAGGGCGCTCGATCTCGGCTTGCTCGCGAGGCGAAACATTCGCGGCCGCTCGAAGAGCACCCGCATGCGTGTTCCGCGAACGGTCCAATAGATCGCGAGGGCGCCAATGACTGCGGTGATCGTCGTAATCGCCGAGATCGTGCCGATGTCGGTAATCACGCCGGTTTTAACGAACAGCGTACGTGTCGCGGCCATTGGCAGAAAGAAGGCGAGATAGATGACGATTGAGTGCTTCCCGCAATACCGCAGCGGCGGCAAAAGATCGCGCTTTTCCATCAGTCCGCAAATCGCGACAACCGCGGCAACGCCGAGCATGCCGAATACCAGCGAAATGACGGGAAGACTGGCGATTCCTGCCTGGACCGCCGCGCCATTGGCAACGGCCCAGCCAATCAGTGCCGCAATAGCAATGAGAGCATGTTTGCGTGCGATTTCAACTAAGAGAAAGAAGATCGGCGCAAGGATATAGCCTGTGTAGAAGTAGACGAAGCGGCTGGCGAATTCGTTGATGAGCAGCGACGACGTCTCGATGTGTACGATCTCCAACGCCGCGGCTGCGAGCCAGACCGGGAGCAGCGGGACGTCGCGCACGAGTTTGGTGACGACGAAGAAGACCGGCAGGAGATAGATGAACCACAACGTCCCGAACGGCTCGACGAAAGCTTCGAGATAAAGCGCCGCGACATGCGCCAGCCCGCCTTCCGCAGCCAAGCCGGGCGCCTTGAAGGCAAACTGGATCGTGAGCCAGATCACGTAGAAATAGGCAAAATACACAACCTTGCGGTCGAGATAGTCGCGCCAATTGCGATCGATGACGCGGGCAAGGAACAGGCCGGAGATCAGGAAGAAGTCGGGCATTCGAAACGGCTTGGCGAAGGCCACGACATAGTGCAGCCAGCCCTCGCCACCCATGGCCGCCTCGACGCCGAGTGTGGCATGCATCATCACCACGAGAACGATGCAATACCCCTTGGCGTAATCCACCCATCCGACCCGCGAAGCGGGTGGCATGGCGTTCTCGGACATCGGCGTGCCTTTCCGGTTCAGACCCCGTGCCAGTTTCGGACGAAGTGGTTTCATTCGCGTTGACATAAGCGAGCTGCGCGCAAGCAGCGTGCCAAAGCCCTCGCCAGTACGAACCGCGTCTGCTAAGAGGCCGCCGGGCGGAGGGGCCGCCGTTAACCATTCTTTTTTCCGGTTTAGTCATGCGTGTTGCTATGATCGGCACTGGTTATGTCGGTCTCGTTTCCGGGGCCTGCTTCGCCGATTTCGGCCATGACGTCGTGTGTGTCGACAAGGATGCCGACAAAATCGCGGCGCTCAAGCGTGGTGAAGTGCCGATCTACGAGCCGGGATTGACAGAACTTGTCGCCAACAACGCCAAGCAGGGACGGCTCGTCTTCTCCACCGATTTGAAGCCCGCGGTGGCCAATGCGGACGCGGTCTTTATCGCCGTCGGCACGCCCTCTCGCCGCGGCGATGGCCACGCCGATTTGTCCTATGTGCATGCCGCCGCGACCGAGATCGCGAAGGCGATGTCGCATTTTACGCTCGTGGTGACCAAATCGACCGTGCCGGTCGGCACCGGCGACGATGTGGAACGCATCATCCGCGCCGCGCGGCCCGATGCGCAATTCGCCGTAGTATCGAACCCCGAATTTTTGCGCGAGGGCGCCGCGATCCGCGACTTCAAGCATCCCGACCGTATCGTTGTCGGCACCGAGGACGCCCGCGCGCGCGAGATGATGGCCGAACTCTATCGACCGCTTTATCTCAACGCGGCGCCATTGCTCTATACCGACCGGCGCACGGCGGAGTTGATCAAATACGCGGCTAATGCCTTTCTTGCCACAAAGATCACCTTCATTAACGAGATTGCGGATCTCTGCGAAAAACTCGGCGCCGACGTGCAAGAGGTTGCCCGCGGGATTGGCCTCGACAACCGTATCGGCTCGAAATTTCTTCACGCCGGGCCGGGCTTCGGCGGCTCGTGCTTTCCGAAGGACACCGTGGCGCTGATCAAGACGGCGCAGGACAGCGAGGCGCCGTTACGGATCGTCGAGACCGTGGCGGCGGTGAACGATCAGCGCAAGCGCGCCATGGCGCGCAAGGTGTCCACTGCGCTTGGCGGAAATCTGCGCGGCAAGACGATTGCCGTGCTTGGGTTGACGTTCAAACCGAACACCGACGACATGCGCGAGGCGCCTTCAATCCCCTTGATTACGGCGTTGCACGACATGGGAGCCAAGGTGCGGGCCTACGATCCGGTCGGCATGGAGCAGGCGAAAAAGGTGCTTGACGGCGTGACATATTGCGATGGCCCTTACCAATGCGCCGATGGCGCCGATGCGCTGGTGATCGTTACCGAATGGGAGCAATTCCGCGCGCTCGATTTCGATAAACTCAAGCAGATCATGGCGCGGCCGCTCATCGTCGATTTGCGCAATGTCTACCGGCCCGAGGACATCGCGCGTTATGGTTTTGCCTATGTCGGCGTCGGGCGCAGCGCGCGCAATCGATCATGAGAATGAGTCATGCCCCGCGACCCGTCTTCGCCAAGACTTCGACGGGTTGATGCTTGAGCCCTCCGAAGCGTGAGCGAAGGAGGGAAGCGGGGCATCCAGTAATCACAGCAAGTCCGTTGGATACTGGATCATCCGCTTTCGCGGATGATGACATAATGGACCCCAATGTCTGACTTTAAAGCACCGCTCCCCATCGACATTGCGTTGCCGCAGCTCACCGCCGCTCTGCGCGCCGGAAACGCCGCCGTGCTTGTCGCGCCGCCAGGTGCCGGCAAGACGACGCGCGTGCCCCTCGTGCTTGCCGATGAAAACTGGGCGCACGAACAAAAAATTCTCGTATTAGAGCCGCGGCGGCTCGCCGCGCGCGCCGCGACCGCGCGCATGGCGGCGACGCTCGGTGAGAGCGTGGGCGACACCGTCGGCCTTCGCGTCCGGTTCGGTTCCAAGGTTTCTCGCCGGACGCGCATCGAGGTTGTCACCGAGGGCATATTCACCCGCATGATTCTCGACGACCCGGGATTATCCGGGGTCGCCGCCGTGTTGTTCGACGAGTTCCATGAGCGCTCGCTCGATGCCGATCTTGGGCTCGCGCTCGCGCGCGACGTGCAGACCGGATTGCGCGATGATCTGAAACTTCTCGTCATGTCGGCGACGCTGGACGGCGCGCGGGTGGCAAGTCTCCTCGGCGACGCGCCGGTGATCGAAAGTCAGGGTCGAGCCTTCCCGGTAGAAACACGTTATCTTGGCCGGGATGCACGCCTGGGGATCGAGCGGCAAATCGCCGATGCGGTAACGCGTGCGCTCGCGATTGATCCTGGGTCAATCCTGGTCTTTCTTCCCGGCGCCGCAGAAATCCGCCGCACGCAAACGTTGTTGCGCGATCGCATTGCCGATTCGATGGTCGATGTCGTTGCTTTGTTCGGTGCGCTCGATGCGCGGGAGCAGGACCGTGCTATCGAGCCGGCGATACCCGGCCGGCGCAAGATTGTGCTCGCAACGTCCATCGCCGAAACGTCGCTGACCATCGAAGGGGTTCGTATCGTCGTTGATTCCGGGCTCGCGCGCGTGCCGCGTTACGAACCGGATGTGGGTGTAACGCGGCTCGAAACCGTACGCGTTTCGCGCGCCGCCACCGACCAGCGCCGCGGGCGGGCCGGGCGCACCGAGCCTGGGATCTGCTATCGGCTTTGGGACGAACCGCAGACGGCGTCGCTTGAGCCATACACGCGGCCGGAGATTCTCAGCGCCGATCTGTCGGCCTTTGCGCTGGACCTGGCCCAGTGGGGCGTAACCGACCCCGGCAAGCTCGACTTTCTCGATCCACCGCCGAGTGTTGCGTTCACCGAGGCCAAGTCGCTATTGATCGAACTCGGCGCCGTCGACGCCGCCGGTCGTATCACTGAAGAGGGCCGCAAGCTGCGCGCACTGCCATTGCCGCCACGACTTGCGCGCATGGTCGTCGACGCGGCAGGAGAAGGCGAGAGCGTACGCGCTGCGGAGATCGCGGCAATTCTGACTGAACGCGGACTTGGCGGCGACGATCCCGATCTGGCGCACCGGCTCGACGGCTTTCATCGCGACCGCTCGCCGCGCGCCGAAGATGCACGGCGCATGGCAAAGCGGTGGGCGGAAGTTGCAACAACTTCTTCTCCCTCCCCCATTGCGGGGGAGGGTCGGGGAGGGGGGCGAGACGGTAATATCTCGGTTGGCGTTATGCTCGCCCGCGCCTATCCGGAACGGATTGCCAAGAATCGCGGCGGTGGTTCCGGCGCATTTCTTCTTGCCAATGGCCGCGGGGCCAACGTTGATCCAGCATCCGCCCTTGCGCGCGAGCCCTATCTTGCTGTCGCCGAATTGGCCGGCAGCGCCGCGCAGGGACGCGTCGTGCTCGCCGCGAAGATCACGATCGCCGAGATCGAGGCGTGGTTTGCCGAACGAATTGAGTCGCGCGATGACGTGACCTTCGACATGGTAGGCGAAGCCCTGCGCACGCGCCAATTACGCCGCCTTGGGGCACTAACCCTCGCGGAAGCGCCGCTACCGCTCGCGCCCAACGCCGACACTGCACACGTTCTCGTATTAGGCATCGCCCAAGTCGGTATCGACCGGCTGCCATGGACGAAAGCGTTGCGGCAATGGCGCGACCGCATCATGTTTCTACGCCGGGCCGAAGGCGAAGAATGGCCCGATCTATCGGATGCCGCGTTGACAACGACACTCACTGAGTGGCTTTCGCCGTTGTTGATGGACAAGACCGCGCTGGCGCAGTTGTCCGCCGACGATCTGGAATCGGCGCTGCACGCGCTCGTGCCTTGGAGCTTACGGCGGCGGCTCGAAACCGAAGCGCCAACCCATTTCGAAGCGCCTACTGGCACGCGCGTCGCCATCGACTACGAAGCCGAAGAAGGCCCAAAGGTCGCGATCCGCGTGCAGGAGTTGTTCGGACTAGACCGTCATCCCGCAATCGCTGCCGGAAAACTGCCATTGATCCTGGAGCTGTTATCGCCGGCGCATCGGCCGGTGCAGGTTACGCGCGACTTGCCAGGCTTCTGGCGCGGCAGCTATGCGGCGGTGCGGGCGGAAATGAAGGGCCGTTATCCGAGACATCCCTGGCCCGACGATCCAATTGCCGCCCCCGCGACCCGGCGAGCCAAGCCCCGCAGCCGCTGAGATTGCTAAAATTTAAGCAGTCCAAGAAACCGGCCGGTGATCCTACCGCCTGAAAGGCATGGCTGAATGCGCGCCGTTAGGACCGTTTTCGTCAGTCGCATGATTTTATTGCGGCCATAGCCACGGATCAGCACATGCGGGCCATTCTCGTCTTTGCCAGTCTTGTCGTCGTGGTCGGCGCGGTGATGTCGCGTTCGATTGACGGCTTCATGCGCAAACCCGGCAATCCATCGACGATGATAGCCTCAACGGCTGCGACACCGGCACCCACGCCCGCGGTCACCTCGCGGTCCGTTACGCTGCAGAACAACGGCCGCGGCCATTTCCAGGTCGATGCCCGCGTCGATGGCCGCAGGATCGATTTCCTGGTCGATACCGGCGCATCGGTCATTGCGCTGCGCGAACGAGATGCGGCCAAGCTCGGCATTCATCCGGTCCAGCGCGATTACACCGCGCTGGTGTCCACCGCCAACGGCAAGGTGCGCGCGGCCAAGGTGGAACTCAACCGGGTCGAGGTCGGCGGGTTGACCGTGCGCAACGTCATGGCGGTGGTTCTGCCCGACGAAGCGCTCAGCCAAAACCTTCTCGGCATGTCATTCCTGTCGCGTGTGCGCTGGGAACATAAGAACGGCAGGCTCATTCTCGAGCAATAAGCGGTTGCGCCGACCGGCCATTTCCGTATCGCGGGCTTTGGGTTATTGCTCTTCGGCGCATAGCTCCCGGCGATTCGATGTTTCCCAAGCCCAAGCCTTCGCTAACGCCGAACACCTACGCCTATGAATCCGAGCCGCTGGTAAAACCAACCGGCTTTCGCGAGTACGACGCACGTTGGCTACTCGGCAAGGAAATCAATCTGATGGGCATGCAGGCCCTCGGTATGGGCCTTGGAACGCTGATCCGCGAAATGCGGATCAAACCAGACATTGTGACCGCTCACGATTTCCGCGGCTACTCGGCTTCGGTAAAGATGGCGCTCGTCTCCGGGCTAATGGCGGCCGGCTGCAAGGTTCACGATATTGGGCTTGCGTTGACGCCGATGGCGTATTTCGCTCAGTTCGATCTCGACGTTCCTTGCGTTGCGATGGTCACTGCCTCCCACAACGACAACGGCTGGACCGGGGTAAAAATGGGGGCCAACCGCCCGCTCACCTTCGGTCCCGATGAAATGAGCCGGCTGAAGGACATCGTGCTCCAGGCGAGGTTCGATTTGCCGGGCGGCGGCGCCTATACGTTCGTGGGGGATTTTCCCGCGCGCTATATCGCCGATTTGACCAAGCGGCCGAAGCTCAAGCGCTGGCTCAAGGTCGTGGCTGCCTGCGGCAACGGCACCGCGGGCGCCTTCGCGCCGCGCGTGCTGGAAGCTGTTGGTTGCGAGGTCGTGCCGCTCGACTGCGAGCTTGATCACACGTTCCCGAATTACAATCCCAATACCGAAGACATGAAAATGCTGCACGCCATGCGCGACGCGGTGCTCAAGCATCGCGCCGACGTGGCGCTCGGCTTCGACGGGGATGGCGACCGTTGCGGTGTCGTCGATAACTCGGGCGAGGAAATTTTCGCCGATAAGGTCGGCGTCATGCTGGCGCGCGACATATCGGCCCAGCACAAGGGCGCGATCTTCGTCGCCGACGTGAAGTCGACTGGCCTGTTCGCGACCGACCCGGTGTTGCGCGAGCAGGGCGCCAGGACCGACTACTGGAAAACCGGCCACTCCTATATCAAGCGGCGCGTCAACGAAATTGGCGCGATCGCAGGCTTCGAGAAGTCAGGCCACTTCTTTTTCAACAAGCCGTATGGGCGCGGCTATGACGATGGGCTGATCTTCGCGCTCGCAGTCTGCGATATGCTCGATCGCAACCCGGACAAGAGCATGGCGGATCTAAAGAACGCGCTGCCTAAGACCTGGTCCTCGCCGACCATGGCGCCGCATTGCGACGACGAAAAGAAATACGGCGTTGTTGACAGCGTTGTGAAACATTTCGAAGCTGCGCAGAAGAAGAAGGACAATGTAGCAGGGCAGCCGATCCGCGACCTCGTCACTGTCAATGGTGTTCGCGTGACTTTGGAGGACGGCACCTGGGGTCTGGTGCGCGCCTCCTCTAACAAACCGGAGCTCGTGGTGGTCGTCGAAAGTCCGGTGTCGGAGGCGCGCATGCGCGACATGTTTAAGGCGATCGACGCGGTGCTGCGCACTCATAAAGAGGTCGGTGAATACAATCAGACGATTTGAACCCATCGTCGCTGTCATCGCCCGCGCAAGGGGGCGATCCAGTAAACTCGCGCTTGGCCGTTCGGGAGGGGCTGGTGAATACTGAATGCCCCGCTTCCCTCCTTCGCTCACGCTTCGGAGGGCTCAAGTATCAACCCGTCGAAGCCTTGGCGAAGACGGGTCGCGGGGCATGACTGTCTGTAACATTGCACCCATGCATATCGCTATTCTTGGCGCGGGACCCGCCGGGCTCTATCTCGCCTATCTGCTGAAACGCCGCGCGCCGGCGACCGAAATCGCTATCTTCGAGCAAAATCGCGCCGACGCCACCTTCGGTTTCGGCGTCGTGTTTTCCGATCGCGCGCTGGAGTTTCTGCAGGGCGACGATCCTGAAACGTTTGCCGCGATTACGCCGCATCTAGAAACCTGGGACGATATCACGCTTGTGCATCGTGGCGAGCGCATCCGTATCGATGGAATTGGCTTCGCCGCGATTGGACGTTTGAAGCTGCTGCAGCTTTTGCAGGCGCGCGTGCGTTCGGTAGGTGTCAATGTTGCGTTCGAACGCCGAATCGAAAATCTCGACAGCTTGTCCGATTTTGATCTCGTCGTCGGCGCCGATGGCGTCAATTCATTGGTGCGCCGAACACATGAGCAAGCGTTCGGCGCAACGCATCAACCACTATCGAACCGCTTTGCCTGGTTCGGAACGAATAAACCGTTCGCGACGCTGACGCAGACGTTTCGCGCAGCGGACTATGGGTATTTCAACGCGCATCATTATCGCTTTGCACCGGCCATGAGCACGTTCATCGTGGAGGTGGACGAGCCGACCTTTCGCCGCGCAGGCTTCGATCGAATGCAGGAGGACAATACGCGCGCCGTTTGCGAGCGGGTATTCGCGGACGATCTGGAAGGCCATTCGCTCATCTCCAATAATTCGATCTGGCGGCAATTTCCGAAAATTTGGAATGAGCGCTGGTCATATCGCAATATGGTTCTCATTGGCGATGCACTGCGCACTGCACATTTCTCTATAGGATCGGGAACGCGCCTCGCGATAGAAGATGCCATCGCGCTCGACAAGGCGCTCGCGGTGAATGACAATATATCAAAGGCACTTGCGGCTTACGAGCGCGCCCGGCGGCCGATCGTGGAAAAACTGGTTGCCGGGGCCAATGCGAGTGCCGATTGGTATGAAAATTTCGCCGCGCATATGGCACTCGTGCCCATCGATTTTGCCATGAGCTATGTGATGCGGTCTGGGCGGATCGATCCTGATCGATTGCGGCGGCTGTCGCCCGATTTCATGCGTTGCTATGAACAAGTGCGGCCGGGAACTGTCGCGCCGTTAAACCGTGACGCTTAGTCGGCCGACTCTTGGAAGGTCCGCCGGAACGGATGCGCGGGGTAAACGCCGAGGATTTTCATTTCCTTGGAGAAGAACGCAAGCTCTTCCAGCGCCAGCACCAATTTGCGCTCGTCGGGATGGCCTTCGACGTCGGCATAGAATTGCGTGGCGAAGAAATTGCCGCCGATCATGTAGCTCTCAAGCTTCGTCATGTTGACGCCATTGGTCGCGAAGCCGCCCAACGCTTTGTAAAGCGCGGCGGGCAAATTGCGCACCCGGAACACGAAGGTTGTGATGACTTGTCCATCGTTCGCTGTGGCCCAGTTTGCCTCGCGCGATAGCACAATGAATCGCGTGGTATTGTGAGCTTCGTCCTCGATATCCTCGGCGAGGATGTCGAGACCATAGATTTCCGCCGCGAGCCGCGAGGCAATCGCCGCGCGCGATTTATCGCCGCGTTCGGCGACCTCGCGGGCGGATCCGGCGGTGTCGGCAGCGACGATCGGTTTTACGCCGAGCTTGCGGATGATTTTGCGGCATTGGCCGAGTGCATGAACATGGCTCTCCACTGTTGCGATGTCCTTCACCGTCGCGCCTTTGGGAGCCATCAACTGATGACGCACCGGCAGAAACCACTCGGCGACGATGTGCAATTTCGAGTCCGGCATCAAATGGTGAATGTCAGCGACCCGGCCGGCGATGGAGTTTTCAATCGGAATCATGGCGAGTTCGGATTCACCCGAGGCGACTGCCGCGAACGCATCTTCGAAAGTCGGGCAGGCCAATGGCTCATGCGCGGGATAGGCCTCGCGACAGGCGAGATGTGAGTTCGCCCCAGGTTCGCCCTGAAATACGATCTTCTTGCGATTGTTCATGGCCGATCCGTTTCGCGCCGACGGGGACAAGAGTCAACGCCCGCTGAGTACACCGCGCGCAGTGGCCAGCTCTTCGGGCGTATCGACGCCGAGCGGCACCGTCTCGACAATTGCCGCATCAATGCGCATCCCCGCCTCCAGCGCGCGCAATTGCTCAAGCCGCTCGCGCCGTTCGAGCGGCGAGGGGGGCAGGGCGACGAAGCGCGCCAGTGCGGCGCGGCGATAGGCGTAGAGCCCAATGTGATGGTAGAGCGGCCCCTCGCCGGAAGGCGCAGTCGCACGCGTGAAATAAAGCGCGCGCAGGCGGCCTGGTGCAACCGGTGAGCCAACGAGCTTGACGACATTTGGATTGGTGCGCTCCTCGGATTTCTTGATTTCGGCGGCAAGCGTGCCAATGTCCACGTCCGGATCGGCAAGCACGGCGACGGCTGCCGCGACGTCGTCGGGAGATAGTGTCGGCAGATCGCCCTGCACATTCACGATGATCGCGCTGCGGCCTTGCGGATCGACCTTGCCAAGCGCCTCGAAAATTCGATCGGAACCCGACGTATGATCGTTCCGCGTCATCACTGCGTGCCCGCCGCTATGCTCGACCGCGGCGGCGATTTCGGGACTATCGGTTGCGACCACAACAGGCCCAAGCTCGGCCGCCTCGGCGCGGCGCAGCACATGCACGATCATCGGCATACCGGCGATATCGGCAAGCGGCTTGCCCGGGAGCCTGGTGGAAGCCATGCGGGCCGGAATTAGGATGAGAACGTCGCTATCCGCCATCGGTCCAGGCAGCGTTTCCGGCCCGATCCGCTTCGACGAATGTCGCGGGGGCCGCCCGCTTATACGGGTTGCCAGAGCCAAGGCAAACCGGGTATCTCTGCCGCCGCCGTGAGTCATGCCTTGCGGCGTTGCCCGCCCATTCCAACTTTTCCCCGCGCGAGCCGTTCCCGATGGACTCTTTCGAAATCAACAAAATTCTTGGCGCCTTGTTGTTTACCTGCCTGGTGCTCCTGGCGCTCAACATCGCGGCCAACGCGCTCTTTTCACCACCCAAGCCGTCAAAGCCGGGCTACGAGATCGCCGTGCTGGAGCAAGCGGGGGAAGTGGCCAAACCGGGCACGCCCGCCGAGCCAGTACAGCCGATTGCAACGCTGCTCGCTGACGCCGACGCAAAGCGCGGCGAAACCACCGCCAAGCAATGCGCCGCCTGCCACACCTTCAACAAGGGAGGCCCAAATCGCGTTGGCCCAAACCTTTGGGGAATCATTGGCCGCGCCAAGGGATCCGAGCAGAGCTTCAAATACTCAACGGCTATGAAAGCCAAGGGCGGGCAGTGGTCCTACGAGGATATGGACAAGTTCCTGGCCAGTCCCAAGGGCTTTGTCCCGGGAACGAACATGACCTTCGCTGGTTTGTCACGGGGCAAGCAGCGCGCTGAGGTCATCAGCTATCTGCGCTCGCTTGCCGATAGCCCGCAACCGCTGCCGAAAGCCGCCGATTCAGGCGCCCAATCCGGGGCAGGCAAGCCCCAGTGAATT
>JACQTM010000273.1 GCA_016210825.1 Hyphomicrobiales bacterium | reverse complement strand
GGCAGATCGGATTGGGCGGTCCCGACGCCCTTCTCGACCTTCCCAATTTTTGCGCCTGGGCGCGGATTTTGCGGCGCGGCGTGCCGACCTCCCCGATCCGGCTCGGCCTGTACGAGGCCCCGCAGGCCCGCCGGTCGAGCACGCACCGGCTGATCACCACCAGCCGCATGCGCTTTGGCCGACCACGCGCAGACGTCGAAGCGCGGATCGAACGATTCCTTGCCGCCTGAGCAATGTCAGTGAGCGGATACGGGGGAGGATACGGGCCGGGATACTGTAACCCCAATCTGTATCCCCGGCACGTCGTGAGTTTGTGAAGATATTTCAGTCGATTCCAATCTCGTGCCGGCAACGCTTTCAGCCCCGACTTTCCCCTGTTTCTGGGTGGTCTTCGCGGCCACCCAATCGACGTTCATTGTTCCACCTCATGTTCGCGATTCACCTGCTGACACGGGACGTGCAGCAGGAACCATCGCTTCAGTGCGGAGGATACTCATTGAGCCAGGGGCATTGGTGTGAGGCCTCGTCTGATGGCTGGATTTTCCATTCGCAGGTCGCGACTGGTCTGCCGTTCAAGAAGCCGAGTTCCATTCCACGAATATTTTTGCGGGTCTGATTTTTTTGGTTTTTTGCTTCTACGATTTTGGAAATTTCCGTTTTTCGTTTTCGGAGGATTTTGCTGCCGCGCGTTCACGCCGCGATCCGCCACCCCGGCCGCAGTCGCGGCGCGCATTCAGCAGTTCCTCAGGGGTGGCATGACCCGTCGCAGGTGTCGGTACGGGTGTGGTTACGCCTCTGTTACCGTATCCATATCCCGTATCCATAGGCTGCGGGCGAATTCGCGCGACACGGCAATCGGTTAGATTTTTATCCCGCACAGATTCCGGCCGCGACTTAATATGTTTTTGATTTGTGTTGTTGTTTCCAGCGTGCGCTGGCCGGTTGGCGACGGGGGTCCATGACCTGAATGTCATGGGGCGTTGGTGCCTCGGGCCTGCCCAAGGGCAGTCCCTCGTTTCCCGTCCGTACCCGACCAAACGGCACACCCAGCAAGAACCGAAGGAGGGAGCGACCGCAGCCGCGTGGCGCCCGGCCCGCGGCGTACCGCAGGCCGGCTTCGCGTCCGGGTCGCTCCCGCTGTCCCCCACCACCCGCATAACGAACACCCTCGTGCGGGCTATCGGACAGCACAGCCGTCCGATAGTCCTCCTCGGGCGTCGCGTTATGCGTTGACGGCGGCGCATGCCGCGCCTCGTGGCGGCCTATCCCGCCCGGCCGCAACCAATCCCGACACGCCGCGTCGTCCCAGCCGACGCCACGACGCTTTCCCCATCTGCCGAACGTTGGCGGCTAGCAGGTCTTACCATCCGCTATAATGGCCCTATGGACGTGCAATTGGCTGTCGCCCCGACCCGCAGGCCGCGGTTCCGCCGTGCGTCGCAGCCACCGGCCTTCCGGCTTACCAACGATGACGTCGTGATCATTCGCCAGCTGGCGCGGCACCGCTTCTTGCGCTCGACCCACATTGCGGCTCTCGTCGGCCGCTCGCTCGACCGCACCAATGACCGGCTCTCTCGGCTGTTCCATGCTGGCTACATTGACCGGCCGCGTGCCCAGCTCGACTACTATCCCACAGCCGGTTCAGCACCGATCGCATATGCCCTCGCCGACCGAGGGGCGCGCCTCCTGATCCAACGTGACGGTGTCGATTTCGCCAATGTCGAATGGAGCCGCAAGAACCGGCAAGCTGGCCGCCCCTTCATCGAGCACCAGCTGGAGATCGTGGATTTCTATGTCGCGCTCCAGCATGCCGCCGCAGTCCTCGGCGACATCCGTCTTATTCATCCCGACCAAATGGTCGCGACCTTCCCCGATCAGTCGTTCAGCGCCGGCAATCCCTTCGCCCTGCGGGTCAAGGTTTCCCACCAGGGTACGATACATGAGATAGCCGTCGTGCCCGACCTTGTGTTCGGCCTCATATTACCCGACGGCTCGCAGCGCTGCTTCATGGTCGAGATCGACTGCGGCACCATGCCGGTCATTCGCAGCGACATCAGCCAGACGAGCTTCGAGCGCAAGATGCGCGCTTATCTCACCGCGCACGCGGCGCGACAGCACGAACGACATTTCGGCTGGAAGACATTCCGTGTGCTCACTATCACGACCGACGATCACCGCCTGCGATCCATGAAGGAGACCCTGCGCGAGTTGCGCGTCGCACATAGTCCAGGTGCACCATTGTTTTATTTTGCTACGCGCAGTGGGCTATGTGGGAGCGATCCGCTGACACATACTTGGCGCGACGGCAACGATCGTGCTGTGGGTTTGATCTAGCTTGCCGTCCGCTTCTCTAGCGAAAGCGTAGCGTGTGTTCGGTCAGAAAAACGGCCGCTCGATCGGGAGTGGCCAAAAAATTGCGGTGGGAGACATTATGCGTATAAGTTACAAATGAAACTCTACGCTGACCGTTCTTACAATGCAACTGCGCCTTGGACTGAGGCTTGAAAATCCCAGTGCGCTCGCATCGCAATCCGCTCACAAACATATGATGCGACGGCAGTGGAAAAGGACAGACACTTGTTCAACAACGCTGAGAGCGTGTCTGACGTATCTGAGAAGATTTGATTTAGTCAATATCTTTCACCGCCGACAGTTTGCATCGCGACGCGCCCAAAATCATCCGCCCAACGCGACGCACCCGACTGGCGTTGCTATCTTACCAGGATTGGCCTGTTACCGTAGACCATGGCCGATAAACCGTCCGCCAGCGGCGTGGTGCTTCCGGCATAGTTGTTCGTCACCTGTAAGCGGGCGTTCGAGTCGATTTGCAAGCGCTTGACGACCCAGACTGTGTAATCGGCGCTGGCACCGACCGAACCTTTGCAATTGATTTCCACTGTTCCGTTTGGAATGTAGACCGCACCTTGCAGTACGCTGGTGCTTGAGCTGCCAAACTTGTTATAGGGCGTGTTCGCGGTGCGGCTCTGGAAGAAGATGACACCCTTATAAGTTCCTGACTTCGGCGCGGTGAAGTTGATTTGGCTAGCGCTGCCCATGTCGAAATTGGCGTCTTGTCCGGTCAGGTAGAAGAACACATTCTGGCCGGTGACCTGCGCCGAGCTGCCGATCTTGAAGTGCCCGTCGCGAATGATGTACACGCCAGGCGAGAAGGTGACCTTGGCGCTGCTGCCGATGTCGATGCCGCCGCAATAGACGCCGGGATTCAGCGTCTTGGTCGTCTTGCCGTCGACCTTGTAGCCGTTGTTGGTGCAGCTCGCCGACGCATTGGTCGGAACCGGAAGCGATGCCAGAGGATCGCTCATGACGCGGCACCTGGTCTTGGGTGTCGGACTGACTTTCGCCTGCGAGTCCTTGGTGTAGTTTCCGACGACGCAGATCGAACTCGCGGTGGTCACGCTGTCGCCATCGAAATCGATTGCATTGTTGCTTGTCGAATTGGCATAGAGGCCACAGTTTGACTTAAGGGACGCATTGCCGTGGACAAAGATTCCGTCGTTCATCGTCTGCAGCGCCAGCACGCAGGCTGATGAGCCACCGGTAATTCGTGACACCGACGTCGTCCCGATCGACATCGAATGAATGCCGACCAAGCCGAGCATCGACGTCTTAACATTGGCAGTCGCACTCACAGTCACCGTATCGCGGCCGATCGTGACTGTCGGGGTCGCGGGCGCTTCCGGTCGATGATAGTTGCCGTGGAACGATTTCTTGCCCGCCGAGATACGCTGGTCATCGTTCGCGTAGGGTCCACCTGTGATGTAGAGTACTGCCGCGTCCGTTGCCGCCTGCAAATGTGCTTTGACGGAATTGGCGCGGCTGTAGTCGATGGCAGCGCCGACGGACACGACAATTGGGATGAGCACGAGCGCGAACGTGATGGCGACGTTTCCGCCTCGGTCGCGACGGAATGCAGCCAAGGCGTCACGAATGCTCTTCGAGCTTATCATTCCAATCATTGAGTGCTATCTATCCGATTGAACGCTTGAAACACCGTCATCACGTAACATCGTTGTTTTAAATATCCGTGAACCTAAGAATGTAGATTGCACAGCATCGAATTTACTTTTCCGAAACCAACTTGTTGCGAGCCGAAGGCGGTTAGTCCCGTTCCAGTATCAGGGGCTGTGTTTGCAAGAGCAAAACCACTATCGGCTTCACATACGTTCTTGGCGGCATGCCGCCGGATGTGCGCCGGTTCGGTGGTGTCTCAGTTTGAAAATTTAGGGACTTGACAGCACTCGCGATGCCAAGGCCGTTCCGCTATCCTTCGGCATTCCATCGCGAGTTTGGGATCACGCGGATGCCCAGCTATAGAGGATACCAGCTCGAAGTCATGCCTCAGGGAGCTGGCTGTAAGGTATTAATTAGGCCGCCGGGCTCTACATTCGCGATGCCCCAAATTCCGCATAGTAAT
>JACQTM010000305.1 GCA_016210825.1 Hyphomicrobiales bacterium | reverse complement strand
GGCGATAAGCGTCGCTTCGAGAACGCCCGCGAGCGCGCCGCGCCAGCCGGCATGCGCCGCACCGATGACACGCGCATTCGGATCGGCGAACAGCACCGGACCGCAATCCGCCGTCGACACACCGACCGCGAGGCCCGCACGGCGAGTTACAATGGCGTCCGCACGCGGGCGGGCATACGGCACCCATGGCTCCTCAGCGATCACGACGTCGGGAGAATGAATCTGATAGGCGGTGAGCAAATGTTCCGGCGCGACCTCAAGTGCGGCGGCCATGCGTGAGCGGTTCTCCGCCACACGGCCGGGTATATCGCGGGAACCGATACCCCCATTAAGGCTCGCATAGACGCCGTCGGACACACCGCCCTCGCGGGTGAAGAACGCGTGGCGGATACCGCGCAAAGCCGTTAACGATGGAGCCTGAAGCATGGATACATGCTCCTACCGCGTGTCAGCGTTAGTCAATTTTCGAGCCCAGGTAACGAGCCGAGCTTCGGGTCGGCCAATCCCAGAACCTTGAACATGGTTCCCATGCCGGTCCGCCCGCTCGCGGTCAAACGCGCAAGCGCGGCATCGATCCGCGCCGCGCTATCAAGATCGGTGTTCGATTTTAGGGCTGTGGCACGCGCTTCGATGCCAAGACGGCGCAAAAACGCACCCTGATCGACCGGACCGTGCGCGCGCGCGCCCATACTTTCCGCGGCTTGCCTAAAAGCCTGAAAATCCACATGCGCGGTGAGATCGACGAGGCCCGGCGCTATCAAAGGATCGGTGAATCCATGCCCGCCCACCGACTGCAGCGTGTCGCCAAAACTGCTGATCACATGCCCATAGTCGATTACCAGCGCCGCACCGCCCGCCCGGACGACACGGCGGCCGATGTCGAACGCCATGTTGTCGCTACGCCACTCGAAAATTTCACCGGCTGCAGCCTCACGCAAAGACGTCGGCACAATGCGATCGAAATGCGCGACTGGTTCGCGCGACACACCAAAGACAAACTCGCCCCCACCGCCCGCGCTGACCGTGCTTACCGTGCGCTCGTGCCAGCCATCGTCTTGCTTCACCATCTGGTGCACGGGTAGCGCGTCGACGAATTCGTTGGCAACAATGATGGCCGGACCATCCGGTACGTTATCGAGCGAACGGTGCCAGGCGATATCCACCCTCTCGCCGGTAAGCGCCGTACGCTGATGCTGCTCGAGAACGGGGCTGATCTCGACGAGATGCACGCCGATGGCCGAATGGAAGGCCGGCGTCACGCGCGCGGCGCGCAATGCATCGCGCATCATCGTACCGCGCCCGGGTCCAAGCTCTATCAGATTGACGGCCTGCGGCGATCCCATCAGGCTCCACACGGCCGCGGCCCAAAGCCCAATCAGCTCGCCGAACATCTGGCTAACTTCTGGCGCGGTGATGAAATCGCCACCCGCGCCGATCGGGTCCTGGCTCACATAATAGCCGTGCTGCGGGTGGGTGAGGCAGAGCTCCATGTAATGGGCAACCGTTATCGGTCCGGCCGCGGCAATGAGACGGCGGATTTCGTTTTCGAGCGGAACGAGATCGGCGCTCGCGGTCACGCGCGGAGCGGCTTTCGCAATAATGCCGCGGCGATGAAGGCAAGCCCAGCGAGCATCAGCGGAATTGACAACAGCGTTCCCATCGTCAGGCCGCCCCAGAGGAAACCGAGTTGCGGATCCGGCTCACGGAACATTTCGGCGAACGAACGCGCGAGGCCGTATCCAAGTGCAAAGGCGCCGGTTACCAAGCCAGGCCGCTGCAATGCGCCCCATCGGATCATCAACCCGAGCACCGCCAGCAGTACCAACCCTTCCAATCCCGCCTCATAGAGTTGGCTGGGATGACGCGGCGCCGGTCCGCCATTCGGGAACACCATCGCCCAGGGCACGTCGGTTGGCCGGCCCCACAATTCGCCGTTGATGAAGTTCGCGAGCCGTCCGAGCAGCAAGCCAATCGGGCCAACGGCGCATGTGACGTCGCCGAGCGACAGTTTCGAAATACTGCGCTGGCGCGCAAATCCAATGACCGCGAGGATGCAGCCGACAAATCCGCCGTGGAACGACATTCCGCCCTTCCACAACTCGACGATCTCCAGCGGATGCACCCGGAAATAATCGAAATTGTAAAAAATCACGTAGCCAAGTCGGCCGCCGAGAATGATGCCGATCGTCACCCACAGAATAAAGTCGTCGAAATCGGTCACCTTCATGGGCGCGCGTTTACCCCATAGCGTGTCCGAACGAATGATCGCGCGCGCGCAAAGCCAGCCGAGCAGAATCCCGAAAATATAGGCGAGCGCATACCAGCGCACGACAAACGGCCCGATCGCAAACAGCACGGGGTCAAGGCTCGGATAAGGCAGGACGAGCAGCGGCATTGGTAGTCCGGTTTGCGGCTTTCGAAGCCGCTAAGTCAAGGGAGCGGCGGCGGTGCAACGGCGACGCCCCGCGTAAAGCTTGCGGGACGTTTCGCATCGCGCCATATCTATACGCATTGCGAAGCCCGAATTCGAGACGGAGGCGAGCGATGACCCAAACCACGAGCCGCTTCTTCGATGAAATCGCGCGTTTAATGAACGACGCCGCGGGCGTCGCCCAGGGCGTTCGCCGCGAATTCGACACGCTATTCCGGACCCAGGCCGAGCGCTGGCTGCACGACCTCGACCTCGTCAAGCGTGAGGAGTTCGAGGCGGCCAAGGAGATGGCTCGGCTGGCCCGCGAGGAGAATGAATCCTTGAAACGCCGTATCGACGCGCTCGAGGCGCGGTTCGCCAAGTTGGGCACTCCGTCCGGCGGCAGTCCGGCGGCCGACTGACGGCGTTCCGTTCGCCACATTCCCGATAGGTTAAACGCCCTTTTCTTGTGTTTCCCCGCTGGCGCCGCTATAAGCCCGCGCGAGTGCGGCATTGGCTGCCTATGTGGCCGCCGCCGGAAAAGTCCAATCCTATTTGAGGTTTAAGAGGGTCTATCATGGCGACCGCCAATGAAATTAAGGCGACGGCGCGTCCGCAGGCATCCACGGCGCGGACGGAACGCCGCGCCGGCCGCGTTCCCGGCGTGGTTTATGGCAACAATCAACCCCCTCTTACCATCTCCGTTGATCACGCCGATCTGCGCCAACGTATCTATGCCGGCCGTTTTCTAACAACGGTCTGCGACCTGGTCATCGACGGCAGCAAGCAACGGGTGATCCCGCGCGAGTATCAGCTCGATCCGGTCAAGGACCTGCCGATCCATGTGGATTTCATGCGGCTTGCCGAGGGCGCGAAAATCCGCGTCCGCATCCCGGTCCATGTGCTCAACGCGCAGGACTCACCGGGCGTCAAGCGCGGCGGGACTGTCAGCATCGTCACGCATGCAGTCGAAGTCATGTGACCGGCGGACGCTATTCCGCAATCGATCGATGTCGATGTCTCGGGGCTGGAGATCAACTATTCCAAGCATCTGAATGAAATCACGCTTCCCGCCAATATCCGCGTACTCGAACAAGGCGATATCACGCTCGTGACCGTCGTGCCGCCTTCGGGCTATGCGGAAGAAATGAAAGCGGCGGCGGAGGCGGCGGCAGCCGCTGCGGCTGCTGCAGCGGCGGCGGCGGAGGCGGGCGTCGTACCCGTTGAGGGCGCGATACCGGGCGCGGCTCCCGCAGCCGGCGCGGCACCGGCCGGCGCGCCGGCGCCGGCGGCCACCGCGGCTGCTGCCCCTGCAAAGCCGGAGAAGAAATAAGGCGGCGCGCGGCTTGATCCATGCGGCTCCTCGTCGGGCTCGGCAATCCAGGCACGCGATATGCCGCCAACCGTCACAATATCGGCTTCATGACGATCGACGCGATCGCGAAGCGCCACGGCATCGGTCCGTGGCGCCGGCGTTTTCAGGCCATGACGGCGGAAGGGTTGCTCGGCGGCGATCGCGTGATGTTGCTCAAGCCCGAGACCTTCATGAACGATTCCGGACTGGCGGTCGGTGAAGCCGCAAATTTCTACAAGGTTCCGCTCGTGGACGTGATCGTATTCCACGACGAGGTCGATCTGCCGCCGGGCAAGGTGCGCGTCAAGACTGGCGGCGGTGACGCCGGCCATAACGGTCTGCGCTCGATCACGGCGTACCTTGGCCCAGACTATCGCCGTGTGCGCGTCGGTGTCGGCCATCCCGGCGTGAAGGACATAGTGCATCATCACGTGCTCGGTGACTTCGCCAAAAGCGACCGTGAATGGGTCGAGGCGCTGTGCACGGCGATTGCCGACAACGCCGAATTGCTCGCCCGCGGCGAGGACGCAAGTTTCCAGAACAAGATCCATCTCGCCATGGACGCCAAGGGTTTCGGCGAGCCGAAGCCGCCAAAGCCGGCGGCCGACTGAACAAATTTTCAATCGCGCAGCGCAACGGGACACTGCATGGGATTTAAATGCGGCATCGTCGGCTTGCCCAATGTGGGCAAATCCACGCTCTTCAACGCGCTTACCGAGACGGCGGCGGCGCAGGCGGCAAATTATCCATTCTGCACGATCGAGCCGAATGTCGGCGAGGTCGCGGTTCCCGATCCGCGGCTCGACGAACTCGCGCGTCTCGCCAAATCCGCGCAGATCGTGCCAACTCGGCTCAACTTCGTCGATATCGCGGGCCTTGTTCGTGGCGCATCGAAAGGCGAAGGGCTCGGTAATCAATTCCTCGCCAATATCCGCGAGGTGGACGCTATCGCCCACGTGGTGCGCTGCTTTAAGGATTCCGACGTGACGCATGTCGAGGGGCGGATCGATCCCATCGCCGATATCGAAACTATCGAGACCGAGCTGATGCTCGCCGATCTCGACAGCCT
>JACQTM010000272.1 GCA_016210825.1 Hyphomicrobiales bacterium | reverse complement strand
GTAGTAGGCCGACATCGCCACCGGCGGCGACAGGAACGCGGTCTGCAGCGTCACCGCCACAACCGCGCCGAACCAGACCAACACCAAGTCGGCTTCAATACCGAGCTCATTGCCAATCGGGAGCTTGAGTGCATCGATGACCGGGTAAAAAATCGGCAGGAATACGAGAATGATTGCCGGCCACTCGAATGGCCAACCCAAGAGGAAAACCAATAAAAGGACGACCACAAGCATGATCACCGGCGAAAACGGCAAAGCGAGCATGCTCTCGGTGAGCCAGTTGGCGGCGCCGAGGCGGGAAAATACCGCCCCGAAAATATTCGACGTAACTGCAAGCAAAAGCACCATGCTGGAGGTTGCGGTCGTCGAAAGAACAGCTTGCCTGACACCGGCGTAGCTCAGCTTGCCATAGGCAAAAGCGAGAAACAGGGCACCGAGCGCGCCGACAGCGGCCGCTTCGGTCGGCGTCGCCAGGCCCGCGATGATCGAGCCGAGCGTTGCCCCGATCAGCGCGAACAATGGAACCACGCCGATCACGACCTCCCAGATAATCGTTGGCACGCTGTGGACCCGCTCTTCCTTAGGCACAGGCGGTCCGAGTTTCGGGTTAAGCTGCGCGCGCCCGAGCAGATAAACGAGATAAATGCCGGCAAGCAGGAAGCCCGGGCCGAAGGCCGCGGAATAAAGTTCCGCAACCGATACGCCAAGCACCGGCCCCATCACGATCAGCATCACGGACGGTGGAATCAGGATGCCGAGCGTGCCGCCCGCAGTGATTGCGCCCGCCGATAGTTTTCCGTCGTAACCGGATTTAATCATGATCGGGCTCGCAATGATGCCGAGAACGGTCACCGCTGCGCCGACGATGCCGGTGGCCATGGCAAACACGGCGGAAGTCAAAACAACGACGGCATAAAGCGAGCCGCGTATTGGCGCGAGAAGATCGCGAAACGCCCGGAACAATCGCTCCATCAACCCGGCCTGTTCGGTGATGAAGCCCATGAAAATGAAGAGCGGCACGGCGGCAAGCAGCTCCTCCTTCATCAGTCCGATGGTCTGGAAATACGCAAGATCGAAAACCGTCTTGCCAATGCCGATATAGCCGAAGGCAAAAGCGAGGAAGAGCATGGTGAAGCTGATGGGGAAGCCAATAAAGATCGCCCCCGTCATCACGACGAGCATGGTCAGGCCGAGAACCACCTCCCCAGTCATCGGCTAGATCTCCACCTTCTCTTTATGCTCGAGCTCAATGCCGGTCATCGCCGCAAAAAAGCTCTTTATCGTCTCGGATACGCCCTGAATCATCAGCAGAAGGCAGGTTAACGGCACCACCATCTTGAACGGCCACAGAATCGGCCGCCACGGCGTCTGCTCGGAGGTTTCATTAATGAGAAACGCCGACCAACCTTCATCCCAGCTCACGTATAGGAACAGGATAAGCGAGGGAAAAAAGAAAACGACATACGCCACCGAGTCGATCACGCCCTGCGTTCGCTTTGACCAGCGCTCGAAAAAGAAATCGGTGCGGATATGCGCACCCTTGTGCAGCGCGTAGGCCGCACCAAGCATGAAGATCGTGGCGTACAGCATGTAGGTTACGTCGAACACCCAGATCGTCGGCGAATGGAAGAAGTACCGCGCAATCACCTCGTAGGCGACGGCCAACACCAGCGGCACGTTCAACCAGGCCACCCAAAAGCCGATGGCATCGGTGAAGCGATCGATTTTTGCGGTTACGCCGATGATCTGGGAGGAATAAGCCCTCATCCCCATCCCTTCAAAAAAAGGGTGACCGGGGCGTGTCCGCCCCGGTTCTCCATTGTTGCGCTTGAACTGATCCTCGTTCGCGCCGGTTATTTCTTCTCGGGCCAATAATAGTTGGCCGCGAAGGAATATGGCGGGAACATGAAGCGCTTGGCCGGGACGACTTTCGAAGCGTAAGCACGCTGCGAGTCGAGCACCTTCTTGAAGAACGGACTCTTCGCCGATTCTTCCTTGGCGATCTCATCCCAGGCTTTGAAGAAGCCGATCAGCACGTCCGGCGGGGTGCGCAGCAGCTGCGTGCCGTGCTTCTCCTGCATCTCCGCGATCGCATCCGCGTTCTGGCGCTGCCACTTGGCCCACCAGCGCAGGAACGTCTCCGAAACTGCCGAGCGAATGGCTTCCTGCTGTTGAGGCTTCAGACTAGCCCAAACCTCGGAGTTAATCATGAGCTCGCCAATCGAGGCGCTCTCATGCATGCCCGGCGTGTAGTGGAACTTCCACACTTGCGGCAGGCCAAGTCGCAGATCCTCGATGCCGCCGACCCATTCGGCGCAATCAATCACGCCACGCTGCGCGGATGGTACGATTTCGCCACCAGGCAGATTGACGGTCTGCATGCCCATGCGCTGATAAACTTCGGCGACGATGCCGGTCTGCCGGCATTTCAGGCCTTTGAAATCGTCAAGGTCCTTGATGGCGCGCTTGAACCAGCCAAGCGCCTGCGGGCTCGACGGCAGGATCGGGAATGCGATGACATTGAGCTTGAGCTCTTTTTGATATAGCTCCCACCACAATTCGAGGCCACCGCCCTCATAGATCCAGCCGATGAAGTCGATCTGGTCCATTCCGGCGATGCCGGCCGGGGTCGCAGCGAACAGCGTCGCGGCTTTGCTCTTGCCGACCCAGTAGTAAGAGATGGCATGCGCGCCATCGATCACCTTCTTATGGGTGGCGTCGAGCACTTCGAACGGCGGCACGATCTGTCCGGCGGCGAGCGCCTCGATCTTGAGCGATCCGCCGGTCAGCTTTTCCACGCGCTCGGCAAAAAACTTGAAGTTATCCTGCAGCGTTAAGCTGGCAGGCCACGTCGATTGCATCTTGAGCGTTCGAACTTCCTGCGCGTTCGCAGGAGCGGCAAGGCTCAGTGCCGCAGCGACCGAAATACAAAACAGACTCTTCCTGTAACTGAACATGACCATTCCCCCTGTTCCCGGCCCAATCGATGGGTCTTATTTTCGTGATTACTCTAGTTTGGCTGCCCTAATCGCGCAACCGGACAGAGCGGTTTTGTCGGACAGGGTAAAGGTGGGCTGGCCTGGGCTCGGTTGGGGTTTGGGAACTCGATTTCATAAAAAAACCCCGGAGCCAACGGCTTCGGGGCTATTTTTTGTCATTTGGCTCAAATCAGGTCTTGGTCCGCACGCGAATTTGATGGGTGTCGAAGGTGTATTCCGCCACCTGCCACCACAGGTACTGAGCGCTCCGGAATGCAGCCATGTGGTCGTAGACCTTCTTGAAATCCGCGTTCGCAGCTGAAGTCTCCTTGTAAAGTTCGTTCGCGGCGCCATAGCAGGCATCCAGCACCTGCGCCGAGAATGGCTGCAACTGCGCACCGCCCGCGATCAGCCGCTTGAGTGCCACCGGATTTACGGCGTCGTACTTCGCTTGCATCCACGTGTGAGCCATCGCGGAGCCGGTGCGAATGATCGACTGATAGCCCTTGGGCAGTGCATTCCATTTTTCGAGGTTGATGAAGTGGTGCAGCATGGCGCCGCCTTCCCACCAGCCCGGGTAATAGTAGAATTTCGCAACCTTGTGAAAGCGAAGCTTCTCGTCGTCGTACGGCCCAATCCACTCACAAGCATCGAGCGTGCCCTTTTCCAGCGCCCGATAGATGTCGCCGCCCGTGATTTGCTGCGGTTCCACGCCGAGCTTGGACATTGTCTTACCGGCAAGTCCGCCGATACGAATCTTCAAGCCCTTCAGATCGTCCGGTGTCTTGATCTCCTTGCGAAACCAGCCACCCATCTGGCAGCCGGTATTGCCTGCGGGGATGCCGTAAATATTGAACTTCTTATAGAACTCATTCATTAGCTCCATGCCGCCGCCGAAAAATTGCCATGCGCTCTGCATGCGGCTGTTCAAACCAAAGGGAACGGCGGTGCCGAAAGCGAAGGTCGGATCCTTGCCGAAATAGTAGTAAGACGCCGTTTGGCACATCTCGACCGTTCCATTGGTGACGGCGTCGGCCGCCTCCAAGCCTGGAACGATTTCGCCCCCAGGAAAAACCTGGATCTGAAATTTATTGTCGGTAGCTTCGCCGACGGCCTTCGCGAATACTTCGGCGGCGCCATAGAGAATATCAAGCGATTTCGGGAAGCTTGATGTCAGGCGCCATTTCAATTCCGGTGCGGTTTGCGCGATCACGGGGCCAGCAACCGCGGTGGCTGCGAGGCCAATGCCTGCGCCCTGCAAAAATCGACGACGCTTCATTGGACGGTCCTCTCAAGTATTGAATTGCGAGTAAAAACAATAGAAGCTATGAGCCGGCAGTTATCATAAAAATATGGTCTGGGAAGAACATAATGTTCTTGAGCAAGGCTGCTGCCGCATCATGCGCGCCAACCACTCGTCAACGCGATGTATATGCAGGCAGCGGATTGAATTGCGTCAGAACCCGGTCGCAAACTTCGCCATCACCACGATAATAGCCACCTGCATCGCGCCCTGCATGGCGACGACGCGAAAGAACGGCCGCATCCAGCGCTCGATCTTGGCGGCGTCGGCATTGGGTCTCTGCACCTCGAAATAAACGCGCAAATTCGTCGGCAGCAGGAAGCCAAGGCCCTGGATCGTCAGCACGGTGACGATGGCAAGCGCCGCGATGACCCAATAGAATTCCGGATAACCCAGTTCAAAATAGCCAAGCCGCTGCGCCAAAAACCAGCCGGCTGTCGTCGTAACGATGCTCAGCGTCGGCATCAACACCAGTGTGCGCGGCACGAGTGCCGCGATGAAGGCACGGCGTGTTTCGAACGAAATGCGGCCCAAAATTGGTCCGACGACGAAACCCATGAATAGGTCGATACCGGTCCACAGCACGCCTGCGGCCACATGCACAAAATTCAGGAACCAAAGACTGTCACCGAGGATCGCCGCGATCAT
>JACQTM010000271.1 GCA_016210825.1 Hyphomicrobiales bacterium | reverse complement strand
GATAGAGCGGTCTCATCAAACAATTGAATTTATATTCATTTTTTTAAAACACAATTTGTGGTGTTACGAAAGAGGCGGCTCCACTACACTTGGTGGCCATTCTTTATTTATGACGAGGGGGATGCGCCCCCGGGCGGATATGGCAGTATTTCCGGCGCCACTTCGCTTTAGGCCACCCCAACATGCCACTCCGTGCCCTGCTTTATCGCCGTCCGACCGAGCCGAAGGCGATTCCCGTGGTCTTCGAGAAGGCGATCTATCTCGTGCGCATCCGCCGCCACCGCCAGGCGTGCCGTTACACCCTGCGTATCCAAGCAGCGACACGCGACGTGGTGCTCACCATGCCGCCCCGCGGCAGTCTCAAGGAAGCCAAAGCGTTCGCGCAGAAGCACGGCGGCTGGATCGCGGCGCGACTACACCGGCTACCGAAAGCCGCGCCCTTCGCCCACGGCGAGCGGGTGCCGCTGCGCGGCCATTCCCATCGTATCGTGCATCGCCGTGGCATGCGCGGCACGGTTTGGATTGAGATCGGCGATGACGGCGAACGCTCGATCTGCGTTGCCGGCGATGCACCCCATGTTGATCGCCGCGTTGCCGATTTTCTCAAGCGCGAAGCCAAGAGCGATTTGGAAATGGCGAGCCGTAAATTTGCGGAAATGCTTAGCGTCAAAGTCAAGCACGTGTCAGTTCGCGATCAATCCAGCCGCTGGGGCTCGTGCTCGACCACGGGTGTATTGTCCTATTCGTGGCGTCTGATTCTCGCGCCAACCTTTGTGCTCGACTACCTCGCTGCGCACGAAGTCGCACATCTCGTCGAGATGAATCATTCGCGTAAGTTCTGGCGTACCGTGGATCGGCTTTGCCCAAACGCGAGGCGCGCGAAAGCTTGGCTCGACATTCATGGTACCGATCTGCACCGTTACGGGTTGCCAGGCCCCTCCGCGGCGCTACGCCCGGTGCGGATTGCACCTCGGCGTTGATCTCTCACCTCTTGCCGTAAGACGCTCCGATGTCAACGGCGGCCGAATAGCCGGTCGAGCAGCCAATTGTCCATGCCGCGCTGTGGCGGCGCCGATGGCGTGCCGGGCGCCGGCGCTAAAATCTCCGAGGGCGGTCGCGCGAAGAGGCCGAAATTTGTTCCCCCCAGTCCGGGCAATGCCGCGACTGCCACGCCCTGGTGTGCGGTCTTCATGACACGGCTCCATATATCAACCGGCAATCCGCTGCCTGACATTTTTCGTGTCGGTGAATTATCGTCGTTGCCGAGCCACACGCCAGTGACAAGGCGCGCGGTGTAGCCGACAAACCAGGCATCGCGAAAATCCTGGCTGGTTCCGGTCTTGCCCGCGGCTGGCCAACCGGCAAGCGCTGCCCGTTTTGCCGTTCCTGTCAGCAGCGTTTCCTGCATCATCGAATTCATCATCGTGACGTAGCGCGGCTCGATGACGCGGCCGAGGGACGGATGCTGATTTTGAAAAAGATTTTTGCCGTCGAGCGTGCGCACCCGTTCGACGACGCGCGCAACGACGGCTTCGCCGCCATTGGCGAAGGGCACAAATGCCGACACGAGTTCGATCAACGAGACTTCGGACGTACCAAGCGCGATCGATGGATTAGGCTCAAGTTTCGAGGCGATCCCTAGGCGATGCGCGGTGCGGATAACAGCCGTGGGGCCGAATTCCAGCGTCAACCGTACCGATACTGTGTTGAGCGACAATGCAAGGGCCCGCGTCAGCGAAACCGGCCCGAAATATTCGTGCGTGTAGTTTTCCGGTTTCCAGCCTTTGAGGCTGATCGGCGCATCCTCGCGAATGGTCTCCGGCGTCAGTCCGCGCTCGATTGCCGTGAGGTACACAAATGGTTTGAAAGCCGAACCGGGCTGACGCTTAGCGGCGACCGCGCGATTGAATTGGCTCTCGGCATAGTTGCGGCCGCCGACCATGGCGCGCACTGCGCCGTCCGGCGACATCGCGACGATCGCACCTTGCGTGACACCGAGTTTCAGTCCCTTCTGCGTAAGCTCGTCAACAAGCACCTTCTCCGCGATCGCCTGCAGGGTTGGATCGATCGATGTCTCGACGACGACATCCTGCTCAATCCGCCCGATGAGATCGTCAAGTACGTCCATGATCCAATCCGCCACGTAATTAACCGATCCGGCATTATCCCGTTTGAGCGCTTGGGCGGGTTGAGCAATGGCGGCCATGGCACGTTGCGCGTTGACCGCGCCAGTATCGACCATAGCGGTGAGAACCGCTTGTGCCCGTCGTGCCGCGCCGTCGGGATTTCGGCTGGGTGCCAGCCGCGACGGCGATTTTACAAGTCCCGCCAGCATGGCCGCTTCGGCAAGCGAGACTTGGCGGACGGATTTTCCGAAATATCGTTGCGCCGCCGATTCCACGCCATAGGCGCCGGCGCCGAAATAGACGCGATTGAGATAGAGCTCGAGGATTTGCGTCTTTGTCAATTTGCGCTCGAGCCACAATGCGAGAACGAGTTCCTGCACCTTGCGCGTCAGCGTGCGGTCTTGCGTCAGGAATAGATTTTTCGCCAATTGTTGCGTGATGGTGGAGCCGCCCTGCGCGACGCCGCGATGCGCGAGATTGGCGAACGCAGCGCGCGCGATGCCGAATGGATCGACGCCGTGATGCTCGTAGAAACGCCGGTCCTCGATGGCGACGACGGCCGAGGGCAGGTACTGAGGAAGTTCCTTGAGCGGAATGGCTTCACCCGCCGTGTCGCCGCGCGTGGCGAGTACATGGCCATCGAGCCCAACGATGTGGATCGACGGCGGCCGCCTCGGCACCTCGAGCGATTGGATCGCGGGCAAATGCGCGCCGACCCACGCCACCATGCCAATCGCCGCGATTACCGCCCAGAGCACGAAAACAAATCCCCAGTAAAAAATGCGCGCGACGATTCCGCGCCGCCGGCCGTTGCCTCCACCCGCGCCGCGTTTCCTTCCGCGCGCCGGTGGGCTCGGCGATTGCGTGGATGTGCCACGCGATTTCCGGTTGGCGTCTTGAGAAGGGGTGTCATGCCGCGCGCGCGCATGCTCAATGCGCCGCGACCCTGAATGATCATTCATCGGTGCGCCGGCGCGATCGCGCGCGCTCAGACGCAAATCGAGAACCGGATTCGGAGACAATCTGAACGTCGGTTCACGACGCGTGCGCAAAGTTCGCCGTCCCCAAGCCATGATGCGTCCCGCCTGTCGGTTGAGGCACGCTAAATGCAGCGATTTAAGGGGGGGTTAAGCGAAGTATGCCGTTGCGGTGTCGCGATGATTTCGAGATTGCGAAAGCGTTGCAGCAAAGCCAAAGGCCAGTGAAAATCGCGCCGTTTGTATTTGCAAACTATCGATTTTGTGCAAGATGACCGTGGTACCGGGGGATCCGGTGGAACAATCATTTTGGGGAATCCAAATGCGTAAGGGTGCTCTACTACTTGCAATCCTGATCGTCGCGGCTGCACCGACAGCTGCGCTCGCTGCCAAAAAGAAGGCCGCGGCATCGAAGAACTACAGCACGAGTGCTGCCAACGCGAACGAATCGAGTGCGCGTCTCGTCCGCGACGGCGTGAGCCAAGTCTTCGTTCCCTTCCAGTCGTTGTCGAAGCCGTACGCTGCTCCGGCACCGAAGGCGAAGAAGGCGAAGAAGGCGAAGAAAGCAAAGCCGGCGAAGAAGGCGGATAAGAAATAATTCAGCCAATCGAGATTGCGGCTTCACGCGATCTTCGCAAAGTTTTGGAATTCGACGGGCCGGTTTTGGGCATCAAACCTGAAGCCGGCCGTCGCTTTTTAATCTCAGGGATCAGTTAGCGGCCACTGGCCGAGCCGCGCGCCGTTCCTCGCCGTCCGGCGCGAAGAGCTGCATCAAGGCGCGCTTGATTGCCGCTTGCCGTGTGGGTGAGGCAAGTTTGGCGCCGAACAGATCGGTGACATAAAAAACGTCCACCACGCGCTCGCCAAACGTGGCGACGTGCGCCGAGGCAATATTGAGGTTGAGCTTGGAAAGTGTCGACGTCAGTTCATAGAGCAGGCCGGGCCGATCGATGCCGGTGATCTCGATCACCGTGTAGCGATTGGACCACTGGTTGTTGATGTTGACTTCAGGCTCCAGTGCGAACGCCTTGAGGCGGCCCTTGACGAGATCGCGCCGCGCGAGGATGTCCGGCAATCTGATTTCCCCGCGCAATGTCTTCTCGATCGTCTCAGCGATGCGTGCGGCGCGGCGCGATTCATCTTCGTCGCGATCGAACTCGCGCGACAGCGCGATGGTGTCGAGCGCGAGCCCATCGGTGGTCGTATAGATTTGTGCATCGACGATGTTGGCGCCGGCGCTTGTGCAGGCGCCGGCGATGATCGACAGCAGCCGCGGATGGTCCGGCGCAAGCACCGTGAATTCGGTTACCCCACGCGCGTGATCGAAGTCGACTCTCGTCGAAAGCGTCTCGTTCGCGGCTTCGGCGTCACGCAAGAAACGCGCATGTGCGACTTTGTGCTGCAGATCGACCTTCAGCCAATACGCGGGATAATGGCGGGCGACATAGATATCGATCTCGGCTGCCGGCCAATCCGACAGCTCGGCGCGGAATTCGGCCTGGGCCATTTGCACGCGACGCGCGCGGTCGATTTCCGAGAAGCCGCCGGTCAAGACCGGCTCGGTCTCGTAGTAGAGCGTGCGCAACAATTGCGCTTTCCAACTGTTCCAAACGCCGGGCCCAACCGCACGGATATCGGCCGTCGTCAGAATTGTCAGCAGCTTGAGCCGCTCCAGCGACTGCACGAGGCCGGCAAAATTCTCGATCGTACGGCGGTCGGAGAGGTCGCGCGATTGCGCGACCGTGGACATCACGAGATGATATTCCACGAGCCACGCAACCGTTTCCGTTTCCGCCGCCGATAGACCGAGCCGATGGCAGAAACGCCGCGCGATGCGGGCACCGGCGATGGAGTGATCTTCGATCCTTCCCTTGGCGATGTCGTGGAGAAAAAGCGCCACACGTAGTAACGCGCGGTGCCGGGACTGGATTTTGCGGATGAGATCGTTGGCTAGACTAAATTCCTCGACGTCGCCGCGCTCGATGTCCGCAAGGATCCCGATACAGCGCAATAAATGCTCGTCCACCGTATAGTGATGGTACATATTAAACTGCATCATGGCGACGACGCGGCCGAAGGCGTGAACGAACCGGCCGAGTACACCCGCCTCGTTCATGCGCCGCAGCACCGTTTCCGGGTCGTTTTCCGATGTCAGGATTTCGAAGAACAGCCGATTGGCTTCGGCATTGTCGCGAAGTTTTTTATCGATCAGATCGATCGAGCGGTTGGCGCTTCGCATGGCGTCGGGATGGAACGCCAGGTTGTGCTTTTGCGCGAGGTGGAAAATCCGAATTAAATTCACCGGATCGCGGGAAAAAACGCGTGTGTCGGCGATGTTGATTCGATTGTTATCGACGACGAAATCATCCGTCTCCGCCAATGCCCGCCGTCCGCGCGGCCGCAGCTTTGCCATCATGCGGCCGAGCATGGGCACGCTCTTGGCGTGGGCATCTTCAAGCTTGGCGCACAGAATTGCCGTGAGATCGCCGACGTACTTTGCGGTCAAGAAGTAATGTTTCATGAAGCGCTCGACGTCCTGCTGGCCGGGATGCTCCGTGTAGCTAAGGCGAACCGCAATCTCGCGCTGCAGATCGAAGGACAAGCGTTCTTCGGCGCGGCCGGTGACGAAGTGCAGATTGCAGCGGACCGACCAGAGGAAGTCCTCGCAGCGCCGGAATAGCGTGTATTCGCGGCGATCGAACACGTCGAGACCGACCAATTCCTCGATCGAGCGCACGCGATAGACGTATTTCGCGATCCAGAAAAGCGTGTGCAGATCGCGCAACCCGCCCTTGCCGTCCTTGACGTTCGGTTCGACGAGATAACGCGATTGGCCGGCGCGGCGATGGCGTTCCTCGCGCTCGGCGAGCTTGGCGGCGACGAACTCGGCGGCGCTGTTTTGCACGATGTTGCGGTCGAACCGCTCGATCAATTCGTCATAAAGCTTGGCGTCGCCGAACAGGTATCGCGCCTCGAGAATTGCGGTGCGAATGGTCATGTCCGCCTTGGCTTGGCGAATGCACTCGTCCACCGAGCGCGTGGCGTGCCCGACCTTTAGTCCCATGTCCCACAGACAATAGAGGATGGCTTCGGCAATGGATTCGCCCCATGCGGTTTGCTTGTAGGGCAGGAGGAACAACAGATCGATATCGGATCCCGGCGCAAGCAGCCCGCGGCCATAGCCGCCGGTCGCCACCACCGCCATGCGCTCGGCTTCGGAAGGATTGTCCGACGGATAGAGGTGCTTGGCGGCGAACGCAAAGAGCAAACGGATGATGTCGTCTTGCATTGCGCAAAGCCGCTCGGCGCAATGGCGGCCGTGGCGGTCCGTTCGCAGCAGGCGTTCCGCATTGTCGCGTCCGCGCCCAAGCGCCGATCTCAGATGCTGCGAGACCGCGCCGCGCAGATCGCTTCCGCTTCGGGCATGGCTTTGCGCAAGCGCTTCCAGTTCGGCAGCGACGACGCGCGCGTCGAATACGTCCGCAGACCCGTGCGGCGCCTGCTCGGCGGCGATAGTCAGGGCGCGTGAGGAATTATCGGCGCGATCCGGGCGCGTCTTAGCCTCTCCCCGGCGCGAGAAGAACATTCGCTTCTTGCGGCGTCGCCGGCCAGAAACAGGCATTTCCATATCCGCACCAAATCATCATTTAATTCTCAATCACGCAGCACAAAAGCCTTTCTAAATCAACATTCAGCGCCGGATTGAGCGAACGGCTTGCGGGCGCTTGGTAAATGCGGCCAATGGAATTGAAGTCCGGCCCGCCGCAGCAATTTGTTACGGGCCGGGCTTGCTTTTCCGGGCTCCAGCTATCCTTGGCAACGGGCCTTTTGCGCCAACGCTGCAAGTCGCGTGGATGTTTACATGACTCTTATCTCTCGCCGTTCCCTTCTTGCATCTGCTGGCTTTCTGATACCGTGATACTTGGAATAAATTGGCCATGAACGGGATGAGGCAGTTATGAAAAGCTACGATGTTTGCGAATGCGGCGCGCCTTTGCGCCTGATGGAACGGCCGACGCCGAAGCCGGCCGGCACCGAGGTGCTGCTGAAGGTCACCGCCGCCGGCGTCTGCCATAGCGATATTCACATCTGGGACGGCTATTACGAGATCGGCGGCGGCAAACGCATCGAGCTGAAGGATCGCGGCATCAAACTGCCCTTGACCATGGGACACGAAAACGTGGGCGAAGTGGTCGCGCTCGGGCCGGACGCCAAGGGGGTCAAAGCCGGCCAAGTCTATCTCGCGCATCCCTGGATGGGTTGTGGCGAATGCGCGGTGTGCAAGCGCGGGGACGAAAATCTCTGCCTCAAACCGCGCAATCTCGGCGTGTTCAGCGCCGGCGGCTATGCCGATTACATGATGGTTCCGCATCCGCGCTATCTGTTCGAGATCGGCGATCTGCCGCCGGAAAAAGTCGCGCCGCTCGCCTGCTCGGGTGTCACCACCTACGGCGCGCTGAAAAAAGTCGGGCCGGATTTGAAAACGCAGCCGGTGGTCATTATTGGTGCCGGGGGTCTCGGCCTCATGTGCCTCGCCCTGCACAAGGCAATGGGCGGCAGGGCGGCGATCGTCGTCGATATCGATCCAGTCAAGCGCGAGGCAGCGAAGAAGGCGGGCGCCCATGCCGTCGTCGACGGTGCGGCGTCCGATGCCGCGCAACAGATCATCAAGGAAACCGGCGAGGGCGCTTGGGCCGTGATCGATCTTGTCGGCTCGACGAGCACGGCGAAGCTCGGCGTCGATTCACTGCGCAAAGGCGGCAAGCTGATCATCGTTGGCCTGTTCGGTGGTGAAATCACGCTCGGCACGCCGCTCTTCCCGATGCGCGCCATGACGATTCAAGGATCTTACGTCGGCAGCCTCAGCGAGATGCGGGAGTTGCTCGATCTCGTGCGCCGGGCGGGACTGCCGCCGGTTCCGATCCGCACGCGTCCTCTTGCCGAAGTGCAAACGGCCCTTGACGATCTGCGCGCCGGCAAAGTAGTCGGCCGCGTGGTGCTGACGCCGCCGGCATGACACACCATATGTTGTCATCACCGGGCAGCCGCCAACGGGTCGGCGCGAAGCGCCGCCCGATGACAAGCTCCGCGGCGAGACCCGGTGATCCATCTTCACGCAAAAAGATGGATTGCCGGGTCAAGTTTACACCCGGGCCGGCCCAAAGGCCGGACCCGGTTGCCCGGCAATGACAATTGAAAAAGGAAACCGTCATGGACGCCGCCGGATTGAGGGCGATGCAAGCACCGATCAAGGACCGTTACAAAACCGACGCAGGGGCGGCGCTGATCACGCTGCGCGCCAAGGGCACGCTCGACGACACCAATATCGCCTGCAAGGTGGAAACTGGGCGCGCACTCGCCGTGGCGGGCCTGCATCCGGCGACCGGCGGTTCGGGGCTGGAATTGTGCTTCGGCGATATGCTGCTCGAGGCGCTCGTTGCCTGCGCCGGTGTTACATTGAATGCGGTCGCGACCGCGCTCGACATCCCGCTGAGGTCCGGCAAGGTTTCCGCCGAAGGCGATCTCGATTTCCGCGGCACGCTTGGCGTGGCGAAGGACGCTCCAGTCGGTTTCCGCGACATCCGCCTACGCTTCGACGTCGACACCGACGCGCCGCAGGACAAACTTGACCAGTTGCTCAAGCT
>JACQTM010000268.1 GCA_016210825.1 Hyphomicrobiales bacterium | reverse complement strand
TTCGCAAATGATCAGGGATTAGCGTGAACCTAGCATTCTGGTGGGATAAACGGAAGCCAAAGGACGGCGTCCACCAGACTGCCAATGTTGCGCCTATCGCTGTTTCTGCGATCTAGATCCTGACGTGCAAGCCCCGGCGCGCGGTATGGCGGGTCTGAATCAATTTGAACCATGCGACCAAATCAGGAGTACGGCGTTTTACCTCGATAAGTGGAAGTCGCATAGGGAGGGGCGACGTTTTACCCAATGCGTCCGAGAAATGGAAAAGTGGAAAGCAGCCAAAAGGAAAACTCCGATAGGCGCCCGGTCATCATGGCTGCACCCATGACGATCATGACTCCACCAGCGAGCCGTTGCAGGACCAGACCCGCACGTCCGATAGACTTGAGCCTCGCCAGGAGACTGTCGGTGAAAGCTGCCGCGAGCATGAACGGTATTCCAAGCCCGAGCGAATAGACGCCAAGAAGCGCTACGCCGTGTGCGATCGTGGCAGAGGCTGCGCTCACCGTCAAAATTGCGCCGAGGATCGGACCGATGCACGGCGTCCAACCGAACGCGAACGCTATACCGAGTGTATAAGCCGCAATCGGCCGCCCGCCCGGAAGAGAAACCTCGAAGCGATGGTCGCGCATGAGCCACGACGGATGCAACAAACCGAGCATGAACAAACCGAATCCGATCACGGTGGCTCCGCCAATCAGATTGAGTTCGTAGCGATACGAGAGAAGCAATTGACCAAGCGCCGTCGCGCTTGCGCCGAGCAGCACGAAGACCGTGGAGAATCCAAGGACAAAGTACAGGCTTAAGGCCAGCGCATGCAGCCGCGCGAGCGGTACACCGTTTGCAGATCGTCCGGAAATTGAATGTCCGGCCACATACGAGACGTAGCCAGGTACGAGCGGCAGCACGCACGGCGAAAGGAACGAAATGACCCCCGCCGCAAATGCAGCAATCACTCCCGTGCTCGAAAGGTCCATCATGCTATAGGCATTGCGCTATTGGGCCGCCCTTGCATCGCGGATCAGCGTCTGCAACGTCTCTAAGTCCATGGCTCCACGAAAGATTTGTTTACCCACGACGAACCCCGGTGTTCCGTTGATGCGCAGCGCTTGCGCGAGCGCGATATTCTTGTCGATAGCGGCCTGAATTGTGGGATGTGCCATGTCCGCTTTTAGGCGCTCCACATCCAAACCTACCGTGGCGGCGACCTCGATGGTTTTGCTCGGATCGACCGCGCCGCGAACCTGATAGAGCCCCCTATGAAAGGCGACATACTTGCCCTGCTTATGTGCCGCGAGCGCAGCCTTCGCAGCAAAAGTCGAGTTCGGCCCTAGAATTGGGAACTCCTTATAAACAACGCGCAATTGAGGATTGTCCTCTTCTGCCTTTGTCATGACTGGAGTCATCTGGCGGCAATAAGGGCAGTTGTAGTCGAAGAACTCGACGAGCGTTACATCTCCGTCGGGATTGCCGCCGACCGGACTGTCACCATCGCGAAATATTTCGTCGGCGCGCGCCTTGAGCACTGTTCCAGCTTCGCCCTCTTCGGCAGCACGCTGACGCTGTTCAAAGCGTTGGGCGGCCTCCATGATAACTTCGGGATTATTGAGAATATAGTCGCGCACGCGCCGCTCGAATTCGTCTCTCGGCATGGAGGCGGACACATCCAGCGCTGGACGCCCCAACCGAAATGCCGGGTCGATGGCGAACCAAGCCCCCGCCGCAACGATCATAAGCAGCGGCACCAGCAGCCATCCGAGAAGCTTTCGAGATTGTCGCTGGTCGCTCATCGGCGAGCCTCCAAGAGAAATTTGCGTGCGTTTCCGGGCGCGTTATTCGGCCCCAAGCTTCGTCCAACTTGCACCGCCGTCGCGACTCGCAATCACGGTCTGAGCCCGTGTCCGGGAATTGTACGTGACGGCATAGAGCCGCTGTGGGTCGCGCGGGTCGGCGGCAAAAAGCAGCAGATATTCCTCACCGAACCCTTTGCCGACAACTTGCCAAGAAGGGTTCTTCTCGGCGGCGCGCATGAGACCCATGCCAATCATGAAGGCATAAACCGTACCGTCGCGGGTCACGTAGACCATCGTCGTCGGCCGGTCGGATTCGCGCTTCCAGCTTTGGCCCCCATCCGTGCTTCGCTGGAGTCCGCTTTGGGTGGCGGCATAGATTGTATTGATGTCGATGCTGGATGCCGCAAGGCTGATGATGTCATTCGGCACCGGTCCCACGCGCTCCCAGGTTCGTCCGCCATCCGCGCTTCGCTGCAGTGAATCGTAGACTCCGTAGATCACCCGCGGATCGGCCTTGCTGACGTCCATCTGGTGAAAATCGACCGGACCGCCGATTCCATCGGATAGCTTCGCCCAGGAACGGCCGCCGTCTTTCGAGACGATGAAACCGAGATTTCCGCCGCCCGCCGGATGCCCGCTCGCGAATAACGTGGTTGCGTCGGTCGGGTGCGCCGTAAATCCCATGTAATCCCGAACCTCCGATATCTGCTGCGCCTTGCCGTCGATCCCCGTCACATACAGACCGTGATGGGTTGCGAGGTAGATGCGCGTGGTGTCGGCGGCATCGACGGCAATGCCGTGGAAGTGCGTATGCTTGGCGAGGTCGGCGATTGTCGTGTTGCCTTCGGAGGAAGAGCGGTTGACGTACGCGACGCCGATGGCGGCGGCGA
>JACQTM010000267.1 GCA_016210825.1 Hyphomicrobiales bacterium | reverse complement strand
GGCTCATAGGCAAGCTCGGTCATCGCCGTAAAGCCGACGCGGCAAGCCCCTGACCCGTCGAGTCGGCGCAACACCTCCGCATCGCCGCCGAGACCAAAATCCACAATGTCCGCCAGTCCGCCTGTGGGGCGATGCATCGGCGTGACGAACAAATCCTTAGCCGCGTATGGGACACGCGCTAAAGTACCGGTCCGCGACGGAAAAACAGATGGGTCTTCGATCAAAACGAACGCGTTGAGTATGGGCTCGAGCCGCCGCACCCTTTCATTTGCAGTCGTTGCAACCACGTATTGCGCTTCCGCTGTCAGCGCCCCCCAATCCGAAAATCGTCGCTGAGCTGTCACCGCGGTACCTCTTGAGTCTTTTCGCGGCCTCGATGAGGAGGAACCTTTCTGCTCCCCTCGGCCGCCCACCACGTTGACGCTACAATCCCTCCGACGCCACCAACAAATCACGCGCAGTGCCTTCGTGCACCGACCAGCCCCCCCGAGTAGGCCAATTGGATGTTAGTTTAAGGATTGCATTGACGCTAGAATTTGGGTTGAGCGGCCGCGTCTATTACTAGAGCGGAGATCCGGCGCCGGTGAGCATCGTGCACAGCACGCTGCGCAATCGGCTCTACATGGGCGAGTTCAAATGGAATGGTCAACTTAACTTGGGTATGATGACACGTCTGGATTAGCTATGGTTCGCGACGTATGTCCTCTCGGGGTCCAACTGAGAAGACCCGTCCTGACCAAGGGCGCGGCAGCAACACCCGAACAACCGAACGTCTCCCGGGCCGGCGGGTTCGGCTGGGGACGTGCCAGCTGGCGACGCCGCTGGCCGTATTCAGCGCATCAATACCACCGAGATTTCTTGCTGGCGCAGGGGAACGCTCCAGTAGGTCTTGAGCAGCCGCTCCTTCTCCGGGGTTGAGACGAGGCAAAAGCCGTGCCGCGCGTAAAAGCGGATGGCCCACTCGGCCGCCGCCCAGGTGCCAACCAACAACAGTCCCGTGGTCTGGCCTGTAAGCGTGGTGAGTAGCGCGCCGCCAATACCCCGACCCTGATAAGCCGGCCGCACATAGGCGTGCCGGATCAGGGTAGCGTCACGCACCTTCTGCAGCCCCATGATGCCGACGAGGGTGTCCACCTCTTCCCAACCCCAGAATGCGACCCCGGCGGCGATTTCGACCATCAGATCAGTTCGCGGCATGTAAGGCTCGTGCCAGCAATCGGCGGGGATGACGCCTCGGTAAGCCTGGGATGCCTCGTTGATGATGGCGTCTATAGTGGCAACATCGCCGTTGATGCAGCGACGGATCATCGCGCTCCCTCCTGATAGGGTGCGCCAGCGCCATGAGACATGTCCATGGCGAGGCTTATGCGAAGATAAGGATAGCACGTCCGGTCAGGGGCAACCGCGTCCGAGCTGACTCACATTGGTAACGAGAGCACGGCAAGGTTGGTCCTGTAGTAGACGATGTGGCCCTGATCAATGGTGCCGGTGTTGGTGAGCGCTGCGCCACCCGGGCAAGTATAGACATTGCGTTCCTGGTCGAAGACAAAGTCCGCTCGGCTGAAGGTGCCATCGGGGCGCGCAGACTTGAGAGCCAATCGGTACCTAGTTTATCAGCACCGCCCGAGCGCTTGCGTCGCTACCATTCCTTCGCAGCGGCGTCGGTCTCGACATTGCTGTCCGCGTTGACTGCCGGTGCTGAATTCTGAGTTTGTAGCGGAGCCGCCGGCTGAACCGCCCCAACGGACACGGCATATTTGTCTCGGAGGTGTTGTCGGACAGTGCGTTGCTCTTCTTCACTCATGCGCGGAGCCGCGTTCATGTCGATCTCGGGAATGCCAACCGATACCGCTGTATCGGTCAGGCCGCGAACATATGCGGCGAAATGGTACGGTGGCTGGTTCAGAATGAAATCCGGAGTGGTGCGCATATCACGCGCGAGTGCATGCGCCGCGGCATCGCTCACTTGCGACGCGAATTTGATTGCAGTCGCACCATAGAGCGCATCAAGCACATAGGGTTGAAGTTGCTGCAATCGTTGATGCGCCAATATCAGCCCGACATTCAGTTTGCGTGCCTGATCGAGGATGACCGGGATTTTTGGGTCGCGCTTGATGAAGTCGTGGCATTCGTCGATGTAGATGAAACACGGAAGCCGCTGCTCCTTCGGCAGCAATTGGCGCTTGTGTGCTGCAAGCAAGATCATTGAAATGAAGAACCGGCCGACAATCTCGACGCCGTCTTCCTGCAAGAGGCTCTGCGGAACATTGATGAGAATAACCTTGGAGCTTCCCATTTCCTTAAAGAAATCTAATTTTGACTTAGGCGCAGAGAACATGCGCGACAGGGTGCGGATGCGCTTTACAGCAAACAAACGATCAACGACTTGCTCCTTGGTGCGGTCAAACTCTCGGCTATTGAATTTAAGCTCAAAGAACCGCCGCGCGTCGTGATCGAGCGTGGGCAGGTACTGCTCGAATTGCTTGAGCCCGCCTGGCTGCATGAGGTCGATGAGCGTATCAAGCGTGGCTGACGGAATCTTCAGAAGCAACTGAATCGTGAAATTGAACAGCGTATTTTGCCGGCTCGTCATCTCGGCCGAAAGCAAGGCGCTGAAGATATAGTCATAGAGGGAGAGGACGGCGTTGTGCAGCGCCTCACGGCCGGCAGGTGAATACGATTCGGCATGCTCCATGCCGACATCGAACAAGTTGAGCGCGATCGGCCATTCGACATCTTCGGCGTCGATGGTCAACAGTTTTCCATCCAGCGGTTCGCCAGGAGCAAAGACTTTGAGTCCTTCGATAGCCTTGATGAGATCACGGTTGCTCTCCATGACGACAACCGACGCTTCATTACGTGCAACCAACTCAAAGTCGCGCGCGATGAGATATTGCATCGCCGTTGATTTCCCGGCGCCTGGCGGCGCGACGATCCAGTGATGCTGGAATCGCGCGGACATTGGAATATGGAAGGGAACCGGCGTCAGCAAGAGTTCGACGAAAGGCGTGCCCTTGAGGTAGGTCTCCACGAGCTCGATCGGCGGCAGCTCGGATTCATCGGCTGTGATCAGTGGCTTTTTCAGCTCGACATTCGGCAGAATGCCCGTCGCGAGGCAGAGGTTTTCATAGAGCTGCTGCTGCAGGGTCGTGAACAGCCCGGCTTCGGCAAGCTCGTTCGTGCAGATGGTGCCGACGATCTTGTCGACGGTGTCGCCGGGATTGCGCATGAGCGTGACGAGCGGAACGGTCAATGCAGGATCGTCCGTACTCTCCGGAAGGGAAGGTAGTTCGCCGATCAAGCCGCCGAACACGTTGCCGAGCGCGGTGGTGAGAAGATCGCTAACGCGCTCATCGTTGGCGAGGAAATGCTGTTGCGCGCGAAGGAAGCGCCGCAGATCGACCTGATCCTTGAGTGACAGCGTGGCGATGTCACAATCGATCTCGGGG
>JACQTM010000265.1 GCA_016210825.1 Hyphomicrobiales bacterium | reverse complement strand
CGGCAAGATCGCCTTCGACGTTGGAAACGATATGCATGACCTGGCTGTAACGTTCGACGAAAAATTGATCGGTGACAGTGACGCTCGCGATTTTGGCAACACGGCCGACATCGTTACGGCCGAGATCGAGCAACATTAGATGCTCGGCTCGCTCCTTGGGATCGGCGAGCAATTCTTGTTCGAACGCCACATCTTCATGAGGCGTGTCGCCGCGTGGGCGCGTGCCGGCGATCGGGCGGATTGTCACACGGCCAGCGCGGACGCGGACTAGGATTTCTGGGCTCGAGCCGGCGACCGCGAAACTGCCGAAATCGAGAAAATAGAGAAATGGCGCGGGATTAACCCGTCGCAATGCACGGTAGAGTGCAAACGGTGGTAGTAAAAAGGGCGCCTCGAAGCGTTGTGAAAGCACGACCTGAAAGATGTCGCCGGCGGCAATGTATTCCTTCGCCTCAAGGACCATTGTTTCATATTCGATTGGCGTTGTATTCGAAGCCATCGGGATCGTGACCGACCCTGTATCGGAAAGTGCGCCAGACTTGTCTAGCGGCCGATCAAATGCCTCCACGATTCCCGTGAGCCGTTCACCGGCACGCGCCAGCGCCACGTGCGCGCTCACTCCTAACTGCGGACGCACCGGCGTCACCACAGTTATTGAATCCCTTACCGCGTCAAACACGACAACGAGGCTCGGGCGAATTAATACAGCATCGGGAATACCGATCGGATCGGGATTGGGCGGCGGCAAATCCTCCATTAGCCGCACCATATCGTAGCCGAGATAGCCAAATATTCCCGCAGCCATCGGCGGCAAGTTATCGGGTAGCAAAATGCGACTTTCCGCGATTAGGGCTCGCAATGACGTGAGCGGTGGCTCGGGGCAGGGTGCAAATAAATCTGGCTTGGCACGCGCGTTGCGGTTGATTTCGGCGCGCGTGCCATTAGCACGCCAGACAAGATCAGGGTCAAGACAGATCACCGAATAGCGCCCGCGTACTGCGCCACCCTCGACCGACTCAAGCAGGCAATTCATCGGCTTGCCGCCGGCGATTTTAAGAAACGCGGAGACCGGCGTCTCCAGATCGGCGACCAACGTTGTCCAAACCACTTGTGGCTCGCCGCGCTCATAGTGGCGCGCGAACGCTTCTGCCGTCGGCTCGATCTGCATCGATTAACTCAGTTCGCGCTGCCGCCGACGGCCGTACGCAAGGCATCCTGATTGATCGTAGCCCCGAGGTCGTTCTCCAGCTGGGTGATGTATTGTCCGAGCAGATCTTCGCCAAGTGCGCGGCGTAGCGTCTCATCAGTTTTTTTGGTTTCCGCTGCATCCATAACCAGTTTCGGCTCCACGATCTCGGTAACACGAAATACAAAGCGTTCGGCTGGGGTAACTCCTTCAGTACTGGTCGCCTCGCCTTTACCGGCACGAAACACGTCAATGAGCACTCTCGCCGGAATGCCGGCCGTTTCCTTGCCACGCTTGAGCGTATCGGCGGTTTCAGCCTTCAAGCCGTTGGCAGCGGCAACATCGGCCATGTTTTGAGATTTAAGCTTGTCCACTAACTCTGCCGTTTTAACTTTCAGGCGATCCGCGATCTGTGCATCGCGCCAGCTTTGCTCGACGCGGCTTTTTACCTCGTCCAGCGTCCGGTCGCGCGATGGTGTGACACCTATGACATCGTACCAAATAAAGCCGCCGCTCACCTGAAGCGGATCATTCTCGACACCGATATCGGACGCATAAACGCCGGCCAACAGCTCCGTGGCCTGTGGTAAGTCACGGATGGGTGCGCCATCAGAGCCTCGCCCGGAACGATCAACTGCGTCAATGGTGCGAACCGTAATTTCGAGTTTCTTTCCAACTTCTGTCAGAGCGAGACCGCCGGCGCGCGCGTCCTCGATCTTGTCGTGCAAATCCTGGATTTTCGTTTTCGCGCGCTCCAGTGCGAGATCGCTCTTGATGACCGGTGCGATTTCTTCAAAGGGTCGCGACTTTTCTGGCTCGACCTTCACGACTCGTAGCAGCGTAGCCCCGAACCTGCCTTGAACAGGATCGCTCACATCGCCTGCCTTGAGTGCAAACGCGGTATCAGCCACCGCGCGATCGATGATTGACGATTTTTCAATGAAGCCGAGATTGATATCCGCTTCCTTCAAGCCGCGTTCGGCCGCGAGGGTGGCGAATGTCAGGCCCTGGGCTAATCGCTGCTTCGCGTCACGGGCGTCATTCATGGTGGCAAATACGATCTGCTGAATCTCGCGTTTTTCCGGGGTGATATAGCGTTCGCGCTTTTCCTCAAACGCGCGCTTGATATCAGAATCGGAAACCTCAATCTTCGCGGCGACATCCTGCGGCGAGACCGCCAGGATTGCGAGCTTGCGAAATTCCGGAGCGCGAAATTGAAACTTGCGCTCTTCGAAATACTTCGCAAGCGCTTCCAGCGCGGGTGCCGGTATGTCTCCGGCTTGCGCGGCCGCAAGTTTAATATATTCGATACGACGTTCTTCGTTTTCAAAACGATTACGTACTTCAACGAACGCCGACGGCACCTTCATTTCCCCGCTAATTGTCTCGACGATTTGGCGGCGCAACGCTAACCGCCGCTGCTCGGCCACGTAACGGCTTTCGTTGAACCCGAACTGTCGAATAATTTGTTCAAAACGTGCGCGATCGAATCGGCCTGTGATCCCACGGAAATTCGGATCGGCCATTACGCGTTTGGCGATCTCCGCATCCGACAGTCCGAGGCGTAATGTGTGCGCATTGTCGTCAACAGCGGCTTCAGCCAGAAGCTCGCCCAACAATTGCCGATCAAAGCCGATCGCTCGCGCTTGATCCTGCGTCACCGGGCGCCCGAGGCGACGCCCCAAAAGCTGTACGCGATCATTGAAGGTCTGACGGAATTGTTCGACGGAGATTTCGGTGCCGCCGATCTTCGCCACTGTCGATTGTCCGAAGCCGCGGAAGATGTCGCCGATGCCCCAAATGGCGAAGCTGATAGCGATCAAGCCAAGAACAATGGACGTGATAATGCGGCCGAGCCAATTACCAGTGACTTTGTGCAAACTTCGGAGCATGGACGAACACGCGCTTTCTGCCGGTAAAGATGGGATGCCGCCAGGACAGGTCTGGAATGGCGGCGCATCATAGGGAGAGGGGGGATATGTCGCAACTCGCGAAACGTAGGGTGTCCATCCCTCTGGCGCACGGTGATCGGCTCTGCTAACCGCTGCACACACGATAATTCATGAGGGGTCCGCATGGCGGGGGAACCGCGCCGACCGCTGGTCGCTGGAAACTGGAAGATGAACGGGCTGATGACGTCGGTCTCAGAGGTCAGCAAGATTGCCGCAGGTGCGAGGGATTTAGCGCAACGCGTTGAGCTGTTGGTTTGTCCGCCGGCCACACTCATTGCCGCGTTCGCGGTGACTGTACGCGGATCACCGCTGCGCATTGGTGGCCAAGATTGCCACTCCGAGGCAAGGGGTGCATTCACCGGTGACCTCGCGGCAGAAATGCTGAAAGACGCAGGTGCCAGCGCCGTGATCGTAGGGCATTCTGAACGGCGTAGGTACCACGACGAAAATGACACGGACGTAAGAGCCAAAACAATGGCGGCGATGCGGGCTGGATTAATGACCATAGTCTGTATTGGCGAAACCAGGGCCGAGCGCGAGGCAGGTGCCACGCTTTCGCGCATCGAGCAGCAATTCCATGACTCGCTACCGGTTGCAGCTGATGAAAAGAGTCTCGTTATCGCCTACGAACCCGTCTGGGCGATTGGTACGGGACTGATCCCGACCACCGCCGACGTCGCGGAGGTCCACGGCTTTCTGCGTAAGCAGCTTGTCACTCGTTATCGCTCCGCAGGCGAGGCTATCAGAATCCTCTATGGCGGCTCGGTGAAACCGGTTAACGCCAAGGAATTGCTGGGAACAGCCAATGTAGACGGCGCGCTGGTCGGTGGCGCGAGCCTAAAGGCCGAGGATTTCCTCGGCATCGCCGCCACATATGGCTAAAAGACCAAGGGTGGAATTCCTGCCGACAATCGTGTAGAGACGCCCGCGAATTCCTATATCGAGACCAGAAACGGTGGCCGACCTTCGGCTGCGCACTGGCAGGACGTGATTCATGCAAAGCGTCATTATCGTCATCCATCTGATGATTGTCATGGCCATGATCGGCCTCGTGTTGCTGCAGCGATCGGAGGGTGGGGGGCTCGGCATAGGTGGTGGTGGCGGATTCATGTCCAGCCGTGGCACTTCCAACGTGCTCACGCGTGCAACTGCAGTTCTGGCGGGGATTTTTTTCGCTACGAGCCTCGTGCTTTCGATCCTCGCCGGTTTCGATCGTAAGCCCAGCTCCATTCTCGGTTCAGGCACACCTTCAGCACCCGCCACACCGAGCGCGCCGGCGCCACTTGGTCAGGGCAGCGGCGGCTTGCTTGATCAGCTTCGAGGCGGTGGCCAACAGCCTTCGGCTCCATCGGAGCCACAGGTACCGCGATCGCAGTAATGGCAAGGGGCCGGGGAGACCGGCCCCTTCGTCTTTTTGAGCAGTTGAGGGCCATGCGATGAGTTCCGCTATCATTCCAAGTGTTTCCGGCGCTTTCTTCGGAATATACTCGGTGGTTGCCTTGCGTTTTGCTCTCGTAGAATCGCGAAAGGAGCGCTAGAGGTTGGGTCCCATGGCGCGGTACGTTTTCATCACCGGCGGCGTGGTCTCCTCCCTCGGCAAGGGTCTCGCATCCGCAGCACTCGGCGCGCTGCTCCAGGCGCGTGGCTATAAGGTACGCCTGCGCAAACTCGACCCATATCTCAATGTCGACCCTGGCACGATGTCGCCATATCAGCATGGCGAGGTTTTTGTTACCGACGACGGGGCGGAAACCGATCTCGATCTCGGCCATTATGAACGGTTTACTGGGCGGCCTTGCACACGGCAGGACAACATCACGACCGGGCGCATCTATCAGGAAATTCTCGCCAAGGAACGCCGTGGCGATTATCTCGGCGCCACGATCCAGGTCATTCCTCACGTCACCAACGCGATCAAGGATTTTGTCCGCGACGGCAACGACGGCTTCGATTTCGTTCTTTGCGAGATCGGTGGCACGGTCGGCGACATCGAAGGTCTTCCGTTCTTTGAGGCAATCAGACAATTGGGCAATGAATTACCGCGCGGTCACGCAGTTTACATTCATCTTACGCTATTGCCCTACATCACCGGCGCCGGCGAGCTTAAAACCAAACCAACGCAGCACTCGGTGAAGGAATTGCGTTCAATCGGCATTCAGCCGGATATCCTGCTTTGCCGCACCGATCGCGAAATCCCGAAGGAAGAACGGCGCAAGCTTGGACTGTTCTGCAACGTACGCGAGAGCGCTGTGATCGAAGCGCGTGATGTTGACAACATTTACGCGGTACCTGAGGCCTATCATGCTGCCGGTCTAGACATCGAATTGCTCACCGCGTTCGGCATCGAGCCGAAACAGCCACCAGACCTCTCGCGCTGGCGCGTCATCAACGAGCGCATCCGCAATCCGGAAGGGCAGGTGACCATTGCGGTCGTCGGCAAGTACACCGGACTGAAGGATGCTTACAAATCGCTGATCGAGGCGCTATCGCACGGCGGCATCGCTAATAAAGTGAAGGTCAATCTCGACTGGATCGAGTCCGAAGTTTTTGAAAATGAGGACCCGGCGCCATTCCTCGAGCACGTCAACGGCATTCTTGTGCCCGGCGGATTCGGCCAGCGTGGGGCGGAAGGAAAGATCAAGGCGGCGCAATTCGCGCGCGAGCGTCTTGTACCCTATTTCGGCATTTGCTTCGGTATGCAAATGGCGGTGGTGGAAGCCGCGCGTAATCTGTGCGGGATCGGTGAGGCAAATTCCACGGAATTTGGTGCAACGAGGGAACCCGTGGTCGGCCTGATGACCGAATGGCTCAAGGGCAACGCGTTGGAGAAGCGCGCGATCAATAGCGATCTCGGCGGTACGATGAGGCTTGGTGCCTATCCGGCAACGCTTTCGCGCGGCAGCCGCGTTGCTGGAATTTATGGCACGACGGATATTTCCGAGCGCCACCGGCACCGCTACGAGGTCAACACGAACTATAAGGGACGGCTCGAACAGCATGGTATGCGGTTTTCAGGAATGTCGCCCGACGGCATACTGCCCGAAATCATCGAGTATGATGAGCACCCGTGGTTCATCGGCGTGCAATTTCACCCCGAGCTGAAATCGCGCCCCTTCGCGCCGCATCCGCTGTTCGCGTCCTTCGTCGAGGCCGCCGTCGAGCAAAGCCGGCTGGTCTAATCTCCGACAGATTTCCGAAATGGTTAATCGTGGCTAACGCCGCGAGGATCGATGCGTATTCACAACACGAGTACTCGCAGCGCAAGGATTCACGTACTTGCGACATCGAGAGCAATAAAATATTCACCAACTGCGCATCGATCCAAGATCGGGATTCTACATACGAAACATTCTACGGATTCAACGCCATTAATCTCATCATCAGAAGTCCTGTACCAATGTCACCCATAAGTAGAAGAGGCCGAACAAATTAAAATTGTACTGATCGTCACATCATGCACGGGCAGATCTCAAATCTGACGAACCGTATGCATCGACTCCGCGAGGATCCGTCACTGTAAATAGTAGGTAGGCAACAATGCGTGTCGAACAATTCTTCTGGAGCAACGCCGCTGGCTGGAGCGCCACCGGCGGGAAAAAAGCCGATCTCGTCCTCTATTTCGGAACGCGCCAATCCCTAGCTGACGGCGCGCGGTACGAGGAATTGCGAGCACTTTTTTCCAACGCGCACATTGTCGGCTGCACGACCGGAGGGCAGATACGCAACAACGACGTGAGCGACGACGAGATTTCAGCCGTTGCCATGACGTTCGAGGCCACGACCACTCGGATCGCCTGCGAAACGATCGCCGATGCCGCGCAATCGCGTACCTGCGGCGAGGCTATCGGCCATCAGTTGCTTGGCGGCGATTTGGCAGGCGTTTTTGTGCTGTCGGACGGGTTGAACGTTAACGGCAGCGAGCTGGTTGCTGGCATCACCAACATTATCGGCCGCAGCATACCCTTGACTGGAGGATTGGCCGGCGATGGCCCGGCATTCGAGCAAACCATGGTCGGTGCCGATTGCGTGCCCCGCAGCAACACCATCGCGGCCATCGGCTTTTACGGCAGCGCAATCCGGTTTGGCCATGGTAGCGCCGGTGGCTGGGACGTATTCGGGCCGCGGCGGCGCATCACGCGCTCTGCCGGCAATGTTCTGTTCGATCTCGATGGCGAGCCAGCGCTGGATTTGTACGAACGCTATCTCGGCGATGAGGCAAAGGGACTGCCCGGAACGGCGTTGCTGTTTCCACTGCAGATTAACGATCCAGCGCACCCGAAGACGAAGCTCGTGCGCACGGTTCTCGCCGTCGATCGCGACAAGCGTTCGATGACCTTTGCTGGCGACATGCCGGAAGGATGGAGCGCCCAATTGATGCGCGGGAATTTCCACCGCTTAGCCGCCGGGGCCGCTGATGCAGCGCGGCAAGCGTATGATCGTATCGGCGATGCCGCAAACCAGGAAGGCGTCGCTGTTCTTGTCAGCTGCATCGGGCGCCGGCTATTGATGGGGCAGCGCATCACCGATGAAATCGATGCCGCCGGCGCGGCGCTCGGGTCGCACATGGCGCGACTCGGATTCTATTCGTATGGCGAGATCGCGCCACATTCTATTTCCGGATACTGCGATCTGCATAACCAGACGATGACGGTGACCACGATTACCGAGGTTGCCGCATAAGCACGATGAAGAAGCTTTTCGCCAAACAACTCGTAAAAGCGACACGGCCTTCAGGCGAGGTCGATTTGGAGGCACTCGCCGCGCTCGTCGTCTCCGCATATGAAGATGCGGATCGCGACGCACGCCGAATCGATCGTTCGATGTCATTGATGATTGAAGAGCTCGGGCAAGTGCATCAACGTCTTCTCGATGCCTTTGAGGCCGTGCCCGAAGGGCTTGTCATGTTCGATACCGAGGACAGATATGTCCTCTGGAATCGCCGCTATGCGGAGCTCCATGCCGATGTCTTCGATGAACTCGCCGTAGGAATGCGATTCGAAGATGCCATCCGCGCAGCGGTCGCGAAAGGCCGCTATCCCGAAGCCGTGGGCCGCGAAGAAGAATGGCTTGCCGAACGGCTCGCGCGTCATGCCCGGCCGAAGGACAGTCATGAATATTATTTTCCGGGCGACCGATGGATTCGCGTCGAGGAACGCCGCACCGTGGACGGCGGGAGCATCGGGGTCCGCATCGACATCACCGAAATGAAGCAACGCGAGGAGTCTTTCCGGTTGCTGTTCGATAGCAACCCCGTGCCAATGTGGGTTCTCGATCTGGAGAGCCATAAATTTCTCGCAGTGAACGATGCGGCGTTGGCGCATTACGGATACACCCGCGAGCAGTTTTTGGCATTGACCGTGTTTGACATCCGACCGCACGAAGACCGCGAGAAACTTGCTCAATTCATGCGTGAGGGCAAGGATAGTTACGGCGAGACGATCTGGCGGCATCAAAAATCCAATGGAGCCATCATTCAGGTATACGTTTATTCCCGATCGTTGAAATACCAGGGGCGGGTGGCGCGCTTAAACGCGATCATCGATGTCACGGAACGCAAACACGCCGAAGACGATCTTCACCGCACAAAAGGGTTCTTGAACGCGGTCATCGAGAACGTGCCGACCACGATTATTGTCAAAGATGCGCGCGATTGCCGATTTGCTCTGATTAATCGAGCCGGTGAGGAATTTTTTGGCGTTCCTCGCGGCGAGATGATTGGAAAGAACGCATATCAGGTGTATCCGAAAGAACGCGCGGAATCAGTCATCGCACGCGACCGTCAAGCGCTGCAATCCGACAGCCCCCTCATCAATTACGACCATCTCATTTACACGCCAGGAAACGGCGCTCGCACCGTGACATCGAAAAAACTTGCCATTCGCGACAACGATGGAGAGCCGCAGTATTTATTGACTGTTATCGATGATGTAACCGATCGCAAGCGCGCAGAACAACAGATCGCGCATCTGGCGCATCACGATCCGCTGACAAATCTGCCCAATCGCGCAAGCTTCAACGAGCACTTCGAATCCAAGCTCCGGCAGACCGAAGCCGATGGCCAAGCTTTTGCTGTGATGTGCATCAATCTTGACCGCTTCAGGAACGTCAACGACGTCTTCGGCCATTCAACCGGCGACCGAATATTGTGCGATGTCTCCGACCGTCTGAAAAACGCCATTGGAAAAGATGCCTTTCTTGCTCGGCTTGGCGGCGACGAGTTTGCTCTTATCGCCGCTCTCGGTTCGCAGCCGGAGGCCGCGGCAACGTTGGCGGAGCGACTATTGGCTAAGGTATCCGAAGGTTTCGATATTGAAGGACAGCTATTGCGCACTGGGTTGAGCATCGGCGTCGCCGTCTATCCGAACGATGGCACGGATATGACCACGCTGTTGGGAAATGCAGACGCCGCGCTACACCGCGCCAAAGCAGAAGGCCGCGGCGCCATACGCTTCTTTGAAGCAGAGATGGATCAGCGCCTGCGCGAACGCCGCGCGCTCCAGCATGACTTGAAATCGGCGATGGAACGCAACGAATTGGTCCTGCATTTTCAGCCGCAGGCGCACATCGACGGGATGATATTGGGTTTCGAGGCATTGGTTCGCTGGCGGCATCCCAAGCGTGGTTCGGTGTCGCCCAGCACATTCATACCAATCGCCGAGGAGAGCGAACTGATCATCCCGATGGGCGAATGGATTCTGCGCACAGCGTGTCACGAGGCGGCAACATGGCCGCGTCCGCTTCAGATTGCCATCAATCTTTCGCCTATCCAATTCCGGCACGGTGATTTGCCGGGGCTTGTCCATACGATCCTGCTCGAAACGGGATTGACTGCTAACAGGCTCGAACTGGAAATCACCGAAGGGGCCCTGATCGGCGATTTCTCGCGTGCGGTTTCCATTTTGCGGCGGTTGAAAGCGCTCGGCGTGCGCATTGCCATGGATGACTTCGGAACCGGATATTCGTCTTTGTCCTATTTGCAATCGTTCCCGTTCGACAAAATCAAAATCGATCAGACGTTCATCTCCAATCTCAACCGCAACGCGCAATCCGCCGCGATCGTGCGCGCCGTGGTCGGCCTTGGCCACGGCCTCAAGCTGCCAGTGGTGGCGGAGGGCGTGGAAACAGAGGACCAGCTTGCATTCCTTAAAAATGAAGCCTGCGATGAAGTTCAGGGCTTTCTGATAGGCCGACCGCGGCCGATCCAGGACTACGCGGAACTGGTTGGTCGACAAACCACAATGACACACCTGTCGCGCACCGGCTGATGGTGTTTTCGTGACGGTGACGCCAATTGCTCGCGTGAAACACTACATATTTGGTAAACGCTTCGTATACTTTCCGCGCGCGGTGACCCAGCATCATTCGAACCTTATGCTATTCTACCGTTGAGCCGTCAGAATCCGGTAATCAATCCCGGAAAATGCCGCCTTGCCATTTAACCTCAAAACAATAGCGCCCCTGATAAGTTATCACCGCAGGTATCGGGGCGCGTATGTCGAAGATTTCTTTTGGTTTCGCCGCCGGCCAGAACCGGCGATTGATCATAACGGCCGTTGCAATTGGCGGAATTGCCAGCCTTGCGGCGATCGCCGCACATTTTATTTTGACCGAAGGCGTTTCTCAGATTGCCGGTGAAATCGTCTTTGGCATCTGCGTCTATTTCACCATCGCCGCCTATCGCTCGCGAAAGAAGATCAACGAAAAGAGCACGCGCCTCGACGCGGCCGTCAACCATATGTCGCAAGGCCTGCTGTTATTCGATTCAACAGAGCGGCTGGTGCTGTGCAATCGGCGCTATATCGAGATGTACGGCTTGTCGCCGGACGTCGTCAAACCGGGCATCACGTTGGGCGAGCTATTGCATCTGCGCACCAATGCTGGCACATTCTCGAGTGATCCGGAAAAATATCGTGCCGATCTCTTGGCGGCGCGGCAACACCGCCGCACGATCAGAAACGTCATCGAGCATACCGACGGTCGGACGATACTCGTCATCAATCAACCGATGGCAGATGGCGGGTGGGTGGCAACGCACGAGGATATAACGCAGACAACGAAGGCGGAGCGTGAGCTGCGCGAAACTAAGACTTTTTTAAAAACGATTATTGAAAGCGTACCTGTCACTATTGTTGTGAAAGATGCGCGTACTATGCGCTACGTCCTGGTCAATCGAGCTGCAGAAAATTTGTTCGGCATTCCCCGTCAAGCCATCATCGGCAAGACACCGCATGAGGCATTCGGCAAGGAGATGGCCGACAGCATCACTGCGAATGATGCCATGCTGTTGAAATCCGACGGCCAGATCATCCTCGATGAAAGGCCGCTGGTGACGCCTCGCAATGGCACGCGCATAGTCACGGCGAAGCGAATACTAATTCACGGACCTGACAAGAAGCCGCAATACTTGGTCGGTGTCGTCGATGACGTGACAGAACGCAAACGCGCTGAAGCACGAATTGCCTATATGTCGCATCATGATGATCTGACCAAGCTGCCAAATCGCACTGCCTTCTCAGAGCATCTCGCCAAGACACTCGACCACGCGGCAAAGGAAAATGGAACTTTTGCGCTAATGTGTATCGATCTCGATCGCTTCAAAGGAATCAACGATGTCTTCGGTCACGCTCTCGGCGACGAACTGCTGTGCGAAGTATCAAAGCGCCTACAAAGTGCGTCGGAAGGTGCGTTTATCGCGCGTCTCGGCGGCGACGAATTCACCGTAATCGTCACAGATCCGCAAATGGTCAGTGCATCCGCACTTGCCGATCGGTTGATCACTGCGTTTGAGAGCGATTTCGAAGTTAGGGGACAACGCCTGCGCGTTGGCATGAGCATCGGCGTTGCTGTTTATCCGCTTGACGGCGCCGACAGTGTCACGCTTCTTGGGAATGCCGATGCCGCACTTTATCGTGCGAAATCTGAGGGCCGCGGAACAATTCGCTATTTCGCCGCCGATCTTGATATGCGGCTACGCGAGCGTCGCGCG
>JACQTM010000262.1 GCA_016210825.1 Hyphomicrobiales bacterium | reverse complement strand
GTGGTCAATACGCAGACCAATATTAAGACCAACACGCAGACAAACACACAGACCAATATTCAGACCAAACAGACAACAACTCCGACCCAGCAAACCAATACGCCAACGAACATACAGACCAAACAGACAACAACCTCGACCCAGCAATCCAATACGCTGCCAGGCCAGACCAACATTCAACAAAAGGGTTCGCAGCAGGATCCGAAAAAGGGAAGCGGCGAGCCGGCTGGGCAAAAGGGCAAGAGCGCATCGACACAGGGCTCGCAGGCGACAACCGTGAACCCCAATACGATCAAGAAGATCGAGCCCGTGAAGCCGAAGGTCACGCAGACCCAGACGACGAACCAGGGTCAATTGCAGAAACTCAACCAGTCCAATCCGCGGCCTCAGCCGCGCTGTTTCCAGAGCGGGGGTCGTTTGGTGTGCCCCAACCAGCCCCGCTGATCACGACTGCCGGTTGCGGCATTTTGCAATCGGCTTGAGGCTGGCGCTGACGCTCGTTTGGAGCCATGATTGTCGCATCGAGGAGGATGCCATGGCTCAATTCCGCGCCTTTATTGCGTCGATAGCCGTTGTCATTGCCACCACATGCGGCGCGCTCGCTGAAAACCGGATTGCTCTGGTCATCGGGAATTCGTCATACCGTTCCGTCACCGTGTTGCCCAATCCGGCAAATGACGCCAGGGCGATGACGAATCTTCTCAACGCGGCGCGTTTTGAAGTTATCTCCGCGCCCGATCTTGGGCAGACCGACATGCGTCAAACACTCCGGGCCTTCGCCGCCAAGGTCACCGAAAAGGGACCGGACACGGCTGCGTTGATCTATTACGCGGGCCACGGTTTGCAGGTCGAAGGCGAGAACTATCTCGTCCCGATTGATGCGCGCATCGAGCGCGAATCAGACGTCGCCATCGAGGCGGTGCGGCTTACCGACGTGATGTCGGTGCTCGCCTCGACGCCAAGCCGCACGCGCATTGTCATCCTGGATGCGTGCCGGAACAACCCGTTCTCCTCAATCAATCAGGTTACCGGAACGGGCCTTGCCATCGTGGATGCACCGACCGGATCGATCGTCTCCTACTCGACTGCGCCTGGCAGCACGGCATTGGACGGCAGCGGCGCAAATTCCCCCTTTACGGCGGCGTTGATCGAGGTGGCGAAGGAACCCAATCTGCCGATCGAGCAGGCGTTCAAGCGCGTTCGGCTCAACGTGCATAAGACAACCGACGGTGCACAAACGCCGTGGGAGAGTTCGTCGCTGACGTCGGACTTTGCATTTTTTGGTGCGCCCGTCGTAAGTGCGGCAACAGGCACGGATCCCAAGACACCACTGCAAGTCGCGGTTGTTGGCACTGGCAAGCCGCCCGGCTTCTGGCGTAAGGAATTGCAATCGCGGCCTGCGCAGGAGGCGTACGAGATCGTGATCCGCGAGGATAGCGTCGACGCCTACGAAGATTTCCTGGCGCTTTATCCGCTGCCCCCATTCGCGCCGCGCGTACGCAGCCTCGCCGAGCGCCGCCGTGAGATGATGACCTGGTACACGGCCATGACCGTGAATACCGCGCTGGCTTTCCAGGCGTTCCTTGAGCGTTATCCCAACAGCGATCTCGCACCGACTGCCAAACGCCTGCTCGAGCGAGCACAACCGCGGGCTCAGTCGGCGAACCTGATGCGAAGTCTGCCCGGCCTAAATCCTCCGCAGAATGCAAACCAACCGCCCGCGGCAACGCCGGTCAATCTGCCGGTCGTGCCTGCCGCCGTCTGCACCTGCCCGCCGGAAAAGAAGACCGAGAAGACAGAACCCAAACCTACCCCGAAGGTCAAACATGCCGAGCCGCGTGTTCGCGTGCGGCCGCCGACCGACCAGGATATCTTTGGCACCCCGCCGCCGAACTTGGGGCCAACGATTTCAATCGGAATAGGCGGATCGTTCGGCCGCCGACGGAGCAGCCCGCACCCCTCCTCATCCGGCACCAATAAGCCTCACTAGAATCGGGGGATAAGTGGAGCGGCTTTTTAACGTTCAAGGCGGGCGATGAGGCTTGATGTGTCCCATCGCTTGCCGCCCATCTTCTGCACTTCCGAATAAAACTGATCGATAAGGGCGGTGATCGGAAGGTTTGCGCCGTTGCGCCGCGCCTCCGACAGACAGATGCCGAGGTCCTTTCGCATCCAGTCGACGGCGAAGCCGAAATCGAATTTGCCGGCATTCATGGTCTTGTAGCGGTTCTCCATCTGCCAGCTTTGCGCCGCGCCCTTGGAGATGGTGGCGATCAGTTTCTCGACGTCGAGGCCGGCTTGCTTGGCGAAGTGAATCCCCTCGGCGAGGCCCTGCACGAGACCGGCAATGCAGATTTGGTTGACCATTTTCGCTAGCTGCCCCGCGCCGGGAGTGCCGAGGAGGTTGCAGGCACGCGCATATGACGCGATCACCTTCTCGGCGCGGCCGAACGGCTCAGCTTCGCCGCCGCACATCACCGTGAGCACGCCGTTTTCGGCGCCCGCCTGGCCGCCGGAAACCGGTGCATCGATGAACGCAAAACCGGCCTTGGTCGCAGCGGCGTGTAGTTCGCGGGCGATTTCGGCGGACGCCGTGGTGTGATCGACGAACACGGTGCCTTTCTTCATTCCAGCGAATGCGCCGTTGGCGCCGAGCGTGACCTCGCGCAGGTCGTTGTCGTTGCCGACGCAGGCCATTACAAAATCCTGTCCCGTGGCGGCGTCCTTTGGAGTGGGCGCGCTCTTGCCGCCGTGTTGGGTCACCCATTTCTCGGCTTTCGCGCCGGTGCGGTTATAGACGGTCACATCGTGGCCGCCCTTGTTCTTGAGATGTCCCGCCATCGGATATCCCATGACGCCAAGACCGAGAAACGCCACCTTCGCCATCCTGTCCTCCCTGCGGCGGCGCCTGCGCCGCCGTTATTTCCGATGGGGCGCCAATGTGACGGCTTGTACGCCCCCGTCAACCCGCCCTATGTAAGCTGAAGACATTCCACCATGCCCGGCCCTGCCAATTGCGCGCGAACGGGCGGAGAGGTACGGATGGCGCCGACCAAGCAGCAAATTCTCGACAGCCTCGCCGCGATCCCGGCGCCCGGCGGTAAAAAGCTTACCGAAGCCGGCGCACTTTCCGACATCGTGGTCAGTGACGGCAAGGTGTTCTTTTCGTTGACCGTCGATGCCGCGGCCGTGAAGGCATGGGAACCGGTACGAAAGCGCGTCGAGGAAACGGTGCGAGCCGTGCCCGGGGTGAAATCGGCGATGGTTGCGCTCACCGCGGAACGGGCTGCCGGCGCGGGCGCTGCTGGCGCCCCACGCCCGGGTCCGGCGCCCGCCCACGGCCCGCGCACCGAGCAAGGCCCCGCCGGAGTACCCGGCGTGAAATCGATCATTGCGGTCGCCTCGGGGAAGGGCGGCGTCGGCAAGTCCACGACCGCGATCAATCTCGCGCTCGGCTTGCG
>JACQTM010000258.1 GCA_016210825.1 Hyphomicrobiales bacterium | reverse complement strand
TCGTGCTGCTCGACGTCATGATGCCCGACATGGATGGGTTCGACGTCTGCCGCCGACTTAAGTCCAATCCGATCACCCACCACATCCCGGTGGTTATGGTCACGGCGCTCGATCAGCCATCCGATCGCGTCGCTGGTCTTTCAGCCGGAGCCGACGATTTTCTCACCAAGCCGGTCTCCGATGTCGCGCTAATTACGCGGGTGCGCTCGCTGTCGCGGCTCAAACTGATGACCGATGAGCTGCGCATGCGTGCGGTGACCTCGAAGGAGATTGGACTGCAGAGTGCCGAGCGCGAAGCCATCAATGAACCCGGCAATCGCGGTCGTATCTTGATTGTCGATGATCGCGCATCGTCGCACGCGCGCCTAGCTACGATCCTGAGCGAAGGCGAGGTCGACCACCTTGTCGATGTCGAACCGGATCCCAATCGCGCCCTGTTGCGCGCGGCGGACGGCGACTACGAACTCTTGATCATTTCGCTCGGACTCGAGAATTTTGATGGGCTGCGGTTGTGTAGCCAGATGCGCTCTCTCGAGCGTACCCGGAATGTCCCGATCCTCGCAATCACCGATGCGGATGACCAAGTGCGGCTGACTCGCGGCATTGAGATCGGCGTGAATGACTATTTGCTTCGCCCGATCGACAAGAACGAATTGATGGCGCGCACACGCACGCAAATCCGCAAGAAGCGTTATACCGAGCGGCTGCGCGACAACGTCCAGCTTTCGATCGAGATGGCGATCACCGATGCGCTGACTGGCCTCTACAACCGGCGCTACATGGAAACCCATTTGACCACGCTGGTGGAGCAGGCAGCTGCACGCGGTAAGCCGCTTGCGGTTCTCATCCTCGATATCGATTATTTCAAGTCGATCAACGACACCTATGGTCACGAATCCGGCGACGATGTGTTGCGCGAATTCGCCGTTCGCATGCGCAAGTCGATCCGCGGCATCGATCTCGCCTGCCGTTACGGCGGCGAGGAATTCGTGATTGTGATGCCGGAAACCGACATGGCGGTCGCCGCGACCGTCGCCGAGCGCCTGCGCCGGCGGATTGCGAGTGAGCCGTTCGCGGTCGAGCAGGGAGGGCACACGATCGAGGTTACGATTTCGATCGGCATAGCCACGCTCGAAGGTAGCGAAGACAATGCCGCCGGCATATTGCGCCGGGCGGACCAGGCGCTTTATCGCGCAAAGCGCGATGGCCGCAATCGGGTGGTTGCCCCGGCGGCGTGAGGCCGCGACCGCATTCGTCTCGGGACCGCATCTTCAGGTCAACCCTAACGCTTTAGGTTGACGAGAAGTGTCGTGTTTATCGAAGAGTCGAACGTTGATTTCCGCCCTCTTTCGGCTAGCGTGGAACCGAACGGGACAGCTAGTTGCTGAGGGTGCGGGCCGTCGCGATTTGGCGACTGAAGAAACCCATCCATCCCTTTGATAACCCTACGGAATGCTCAGGTCCGCCGCATCTCCTGGGTCCGTGGGGTTCGGCCGGCCCGGGAGCGGTGCGAGTGGCCTCCTCATGACACCGTTCCCGGCCGGCCACCAGTTTTCCCCTGTGGTGTCGTTACACCCGCCAGGGCCGCCGTCGCCGCCCGCTGAAACGCTAGGGGCGCCTCGCGGGCGCCCCTCAATTCTGCGACCGTCTGACAGTCTATTTAATCTTGGACTCGCGAAAGTCGACGTGCTTCTTGGCAATAGGATCGTATTTCTTCTTCACGATCTTGTCGGTCATGGTGCGCGAGTTTTTCTTGGTCACGTAATAGAAGCCAGTGTCGGCGCTGGACACGAGCTTGACCTTGATGGTGACGGCTTTGGCCATGATCCGACCTCGATGTGGACACTCTAGGTTGCCGGCAACCTAACGGCCGTCGGCGGGATGTCAAGCAAGTCTCCACTCACAGTAATTCGCGCACAAATCGGCCATGCTCCGTCCGGAAGAACGGAACTGGCAAATCATGACCAAAACCCGCAGCAACTCGCGCCTCCAGCTCGATCAGCGCGACTTTGGTGATGGTCGGCATATCGAGTTCGCGCGCCTCCGCGAGTGGCATCCAAATGAGCTCGACCAATTCCGTGTCGGCACCAACGATCCCGTCGACCCGATGTGCGATGGCGTTGTTATCGGCAACGAAGAAACGCGTATCGAAACGCCGCGGTCGGCGCGGCGGCGTGATCGCACGCGCGACGAAGTGTAATTGCGAAAGATCCAACACCACGCCCGCCTCGGCGAAGGCCTGCCATGGGCCGTCGTTTGGCATCGAGCTTCCGGTTGCTTTGCAACCGAGAATGACGCCGGTTTCCTCGCAGGCTTCGCGGATCGCGGCGACGGCGAAGGCGCGGGCCCGTGCAGCGCTTGGCCGCTGCATGCGCAGCATCAAGCGTTTCTCGACCGCCGGGTGCAATGCCACGGCGACCGGTGCCGCACGATCAGCCGCTTCAACACGTCCGCCGGGAAAAACGAACTTTCCGGGCAGGAATTTATGACTGTGATGCCGCCGGCCGAGCAGCACTTTGGACACATTCGTTGAGTGATCGAGCAGTATAAGAGTCGCGGCGTCGCGCGGCCGAACGTTCGGATGGGTCTGATCGCGCTCTACGCGAGTCAGCCATTCGGCAAGACCTTCACCGGGGTGCTGTGGCTTGCTCACGAGGAAAATCGACCTTTCACTGCAATGCGTATCACTGATATCCGCGTACTCGGTATCGTTATCGTCGGAAATTGCGAAGCCGATTTCGGTGACCGCTCGGATGGACAGCCTTTGGTGCGTCATGCCGCGAGCGTTTTGTAGCATCGCGGCGTCCTTCCGACAGCATCTCGAACCGCAATGCCCCAGCAACCGGAATTGCTTCCGAAAGGCGGACGGTGACCCGGTCACCGAGACGATGGGTCTCTCCGGTACTCTTGCCGATCATGGCGTGGCTTGCCTCGTCGTAACGGAAATAGTCCCTGCCGAGGGTGCGCGCGGGGATGAAGCCGTCCGCGCCGGTTTCATCGAGTTTCACGAACAATCCGGCGCGGGTGACGCCGCCGATATGGCCCGCGAAAGTGGCGCCGATCCGGTCGGCGAGGAAATGCGCGATCAAGCGATCCACGGTTTCGCGTTCCGCAACCATGGCACGCCGCTCAGCCGCGGAAATGCGAGCTGAAATCTCGCCGAGCGACGCGGTGTCAGCGGATTCAGGCAGGGCACCGTCGCCTAGCTTCAGCGCGCGGATTAGCGCCCGGTGCACCACGAGATCGGCGTAGCGGCGAATGGGCGAGGTGAAGTGGGCATAGCGGCGCAGGTTGAGACCGAAATGCCCGTAATTCTCCGAAGCGTATTCGGCTTGTGCTTGCGTGCGCAGCACGACCTCGTTGACGAGTTTCTCCACGTCGCGGCCTTTGACGCGGGCGAGGATCGTATTGAATTGTTCAGGCTTCGGCACGCCGCCCTTGGGAAATGAAATGTCCAGCGTTTTCAGGAATTCACGCAGCGCCTCGGCCTTTTCGCGCGCGGGCTCGTCATGGACACGATAGATCAGCGGCAACCCCGCGCGTTCGAGTGTCTCGGCTGCTGCGACATTGGCAAGGAACATGAACTCCTCGATCAGCCGGTGGGCGTCGAGCCGTTCGGGGATAACAACGCGCTCGACAGTCTTGTCTGGCTTAAGCAGGAGCTTGCGCTCCGGTAGGTCGAGATCGAGCGGTCCGCGGTCGTCGCGTGCGCGTTTAAGCGCCCGATAGGCGGCGTAAAGCGGTGCAAGAACGGCCGGGACGAGCGGTTCGGTCACTTCGTCGGGACGCCCGTCGATGGCAGCCTGCGCCTGCGCGTAGGCTAGCTTCGCTTCCGACCGGATCAGGACGCGATGAAATACATGGCGTCGCTTTCTCCCATCGGCGCCGATCACCATGCGCACGGCAAGGGCTGCGCGATCGACGCCGGGTTTAAGCGAGCAAAGGTCGTTGGAAATCCGTTCCGGCAGCATCGGGACGACGCGGTCGGGGAAATAGACTGAATTGCCGCGCTCCAACGCCTCGCGATCGAGCGCGGAGCCAGGCCGCACGTAATGCGCAACGTCGGCAATGGCGACGCTGACAATGAACCCGCCGGGATTAGCCGGGTCGCTGTCGGTGATCGTATGCACGGCGTCGTCGTGATCCTTGGCATCGGGCGGATCGATGGTGACGAAGGGCATGCCGCGCCAGTCCTCGCGGGCGGTCAGGCGCGCGGGTGCAGCGTCATCGGCTTCCGCCGTCGCCGCGCGCGAAAACGTCTGCGGAATGCCGTGGGCGTGGATGGCGATCAGGCTCACCGCGCGCTCGCTCTTGAGCGAGCCGAGCTTCTCTTTCACGCGGGCGGTGGGAAGTCCGAGGCGGCCCGATCGTGTAAGGTCGACGCTGACAAGATCACCATCGCGGGCGTCCTCGGTCGCACCCGGCGGGATCGAAAGCTCGCGCCCGAGCTGTTTCTTGTCCACCGGAACAAGCCGCCCGCCGCCGCCCGGCAGCGCGCGGAAAATACCTAGAACACGCTGCTTGGCGCGGTCGAGAATTTTGATGACGCGGCCGGTATGGCCGATGCCGTCTTCGTCCTTGGTGGTTTCCTGAACGCGGAGTAACGCCCGGTCGCCAACGCCGGCGCTTTCGTTCGGCCGCGCGCGCCGGGGAATATGGACGCGAATTCGCGGCGGCGCGCCGTGCGCCTCCTCGTCCCATTCGGTTGGGACCGCGAGCAGCTCGCCGTCGGCGTCGCGACCGGTGATGTCGGCAAGCGTGACGTGGGGCAGGGTGCCTGGGTGATGCAGCTTTTTTCGCCGACGCTCGACCTGACCGTCGTCAGCGAGTTCGCGCAGCATGCGTTTGAGTTCCACGCGGCCGGCATTCTTCAGGCCAAATGCGCGCGCGATTTCACGTGTACCGATCTTGCCCGATCGCGTGGCGATGAAAGCAGCAAGCTCGGCTTTTGAGGGGAGGGCAGTTTTACGATTAAAAGTTTTGTTCAAGATGCTGCGTAGATAATGATGGCGCTGGGCTTTATTCAAGGTGCCGGGCGGCCATTCGGAAGCTTCATACAATCCGTTTTACCGGTATTGCTCAGGCTATTCGGCCGCTTTGCGCTTCCGGCGCGCCGGCTTTGGCGCCTCGGCGTCCTGGCCCCGACCATTGGTTTTCTGCGACTTTTTGCGTGCCGGCGCGCGGCGCTTGCCCGTGGCGCCTGCGGCGACACGGGCATCGATCAAGGCCACCGCCTCGTCCAGCGTGACGCCCTCAGGCGTCTTGTCCGAAGGTAGCGTCGCGTTGATGCCTTCATGGCTGACATAGGGCCCATAGCGCCCCTTCTTGGCAACGACGGGGCCGCCCCGATCCGGATGCTCGCCGAGCGTGCGACCTGGATCGGCGCCGAAGCGCCGCCCGCTGCTGGGTTTCAGTTTTTTCTCAGCGATCAGCGTGACCGCGCGGTTGAGTCCGATATTGAGTACGTCGTCGCCCTCTTCGAGATTCGCGTAAGTCTTGCCGTGCTGGACGTAAGGCCCAAAGCGTCCAACGCCGGCCATGATCGGCTCGCCGGATTCCGGATGACGGCCAACTTGTCGTGGCAGCCGCAATAGTCCGAGAGCGCGATCGAGGTCCATGTCGTCCGGCGCAACGCCTTTCGGTAAACTGGCGCGTTTCGGCTTCTCGTCTTTGGCGCCTTCGCCAAGCTGAAGATACGGACCGAAACGTCCGGATCGCACCGTAACTTCGAGCCCGGTCTCAGGGTCACGGCCGAGCGGGCGCGCCGCGTTGTCGGCCCCGCCATTCTCGCCCGGCGTCAATTGCCGCGTGAACCGGCATTCGGGATAGCGCGAACAGCCGATGAACGCGCCGAACTTGCCGACCTTGAGCGACAGGCGGCCTTCGCTGCAGCTTGGGCATTGGCGCGCATCGGCGACATCGGCGCGCGGTGGAAAAATATGCGGAGCAAGCAGGTCGTTGAGCGCGTCGAGCACCTGCGTGATGCGCAAATCCTTGATCTCGGCGACGGCGGCAGTGAAGTCCTTCCAGAAGTCGCGTAGCAGGTCCTGCCAGAACAATTCGTTGTTGGAGACACGGTCGAGCTGTTCCTCGAGGCCGGCGGTGAAGTCGTATTCGACGTACTTTTGGAAGAAGCTCTCGAGAAAGGCGACGACGATGCGGCCCTTGTCCTCGGGGATCAGGCGCTTCTTGTCGAGGCGCACGTAGCCGCGATCCTTGAGCACGGCGAGGATCGACGCATAGGTCGAGGGCCGGCCGATGCCGAGCTCCTCCATGCGCTTAACCAGGGCCGCCTCGGAAAAGCGCGGCGGCGGCTCGGTGAAGTGCTGGTTGGCGGCGATCTCTTTTTTGGTGAGGTTTTCGCCAGCGCTCATGGACGGCAAGCGGCGCGACTCCTCATCCTCCTCGTCCTCATCGTGGCCTTCCTGGTAGAGCGTGAGGAAGCCGTCGAATTTTACGACCTGGCCGGTGGCGCGCAGGTTGATGGTCCGCGCGTCCGCCATGGCGACGATGTCTACCGTGGTGCGTTCAAGCTCGGCCGATTGCATCTGGCAAGCGACCGCGCGATTCCAGATCAGCTCGTAAAGTTTGGCCTGATCGGGCTCGACCACGCGCGCGACGTCGCGCGGGCTGCGCGTGGTGTCAGTCGGGCGGATCGCTTCGTGAGCTTCCTGGGCGTTCTTCGATTTTGTCTGGTAGCGGCGCGGCGCCTCGGGGACGTATTCCGCACCATAGTTGCTGCCGATCATGCGGCGGATGGCGGTGACCGCCTCGGCATCCATATCCACGCCGTCGGTACGCATATAGGTGATGAGCCCAACCGTCTCGCCATCGATATCGATACCCTCGTATAGCCGTTGCGCGAGCCGCATGGTGTGCGCTGGTGCAAAACCGTGCTTGCGGCTCGCTTCTTGTTGCATTGTCGAGGTGGTGAAGGGCGGCGGCGGGTTACGCCGCGCGGGCTTGGCTTCGACGCTATCGACGGTGAACGTGGCGGCCTCAAGGGCGCGCTTGAAATCCTCGGCCTCCTTGCCGGAGCCGATGTCGAGCCGCTGGATCTTTCTTCCGTCAGCACCGACGAGGCGCGCTTCGAAGGTGTCGCTGCGCGGCGTTGCGAGCGTCGCCAGAAGTGACCAATATTCACGGGCGACGAATTTCTCGATCTCAAGCTCGCGGTCGCAGACGAGGCGGAGCGCGACCGACTGCACACGGCCGGCCGAGCGCGCGCCGGGCAACTTTCGCCACAACACCGGCGAGAGCGTGAAACCGACGAGATAATCCAGCGCACGGCGGGCGAGATATGCATCGACCAGCGCGCTGTCGATGTCGCGCGGATGCTTCATCGCGTCGGTCACCGCCTGTTTGGTGATGGCGTTGAAGACCACGCGTTCGACCAGCTGGTCCTTCAGTGCGTTCTTCTCCTTGAGGACTTCCAGCACATGCCAGGAAATCGCTTCGCCTTCGCGATCAGGGTCGGTGGCAAGGATGAGCTTGTCGGCGTTCTGCACCGCGCGCGCAATGTCGTTGAGGCGCTTCTGCGCCTTGGCATCCACCTCCCAGATCATGCGAAAATTGGCGTCTGGATCGACCGAACCGTCCTTGGCTGGCAAATCACGAACATGACCGAAAGAGGCCAGCACCTCATAGCCAGGGCCAAGATACTTATTGATCGTCTTGGCCTTGGCCGGCGATTCGACGACGACGATTTTCATGCAATACCAATGATTTAGGGGTCGATCTGAAGGCCTGATGCGGTCGAATCCAGCCTGGATCGGCCCGGAACATGGGTAAATCGACCCGTCATGTCAAATCTGGGGAGCAAGATCGCAATCATTGGAAAGGTTGGAACGCAACTCATGAGTGTGCTAAATACGTAGCACAACTGAATCGGTGGCGGTGGGCGGCAATCAGGTATCTAATCGTGCGGCCCGCATCGCAGACTTCCAGAGAGGCTCGATTGGCTCCGCGATCCGACGGGATTGCCGGTCGCGGTCGGCTGGCCGAAGGCACAACCGGCAATGCGCGCCAGCAGGAGGAAACTGCGGCCTACATCGCCGGCATGACTGGCGAACTTGCGACACTCGCGCAGAGCAACGGGCTCGATACGCTCGCCTATATCCTCGATATGGCGCGTCTCGAGGCGGAAAACGCAATCGATACAAATGAAGGTACAGACAAACCTTAAAGCTTGAGCGCAACGCGGCCGCCGGCTTGGCGCTCTAGCCGTCCGGCGATCTCAAGCTCCAGCAGTACCGTGCGCACGACCGACGGTGAAGCACCCGAGAGCTGGATGAGGTCGTCGATCTCCACCGGCGTCGGGCCGAGCAGGGTGATGATGCGATGACGCTCGGCGTCGCCGGGTTCGCTCAGCGGCGGTTCGGATTCATCTTCTTCGATCACAGGAATTTCGGCGGGCTGACCGAGGATCGGACGCAGGACGTTGATGACGTCCGCAACCTCTGTCACGAGTGTCGCGCCTTGCTTGAGCAGGCCGTTGGTGCCTTCCGCGCGTGGATCGAGCGGCGAGCCAGGGACGGCGAAAACCTCGCGCCCCTGTTCCAGCGCCATGCGCGCGGTGATCAGGCTTCCTGAACGGCGAGCCGCTTCGACAATGACAACACCGAGCGCAAGACCTGAAATAAGCCGGTTGCGTCGCGGGAAATCTCGTCCACGGGGTTCCCAGCTTATCGGCATTTCGCTTATCGCAGCGCCGTTGTCGAGAATGCTCTCGAGCAGACCGCCATGTTCCGGCGGATAGATGTGCTGGTGGCCACCGGCAAGCACGGCAATCGTTCCAGAGGCAGTACTGGCTTTGTGGGCCGCAGCGTCGATGCCGCGCGCAAGGCCGGATACCGTCACAAAACCCGCTTCACCGAGTTCGCGCGCGATCTGGCCTGAAAACTTTACGCCGGCGGCCGACGCATTGCGCGAGCCGACGATTGCCACCATCGGCTGGCGCAGCGCCTCGATCTGGCCGCGCACCGCGATCAGCGGCGGCGGGTCATCGATCATGCGAAGGCGGGCCGGATAGTCCGGCTCGCCGAGCGCGACGAACACGGCACCGCGCCGGCGCGCCTCTTCGATCACGCGCACGGCCTCGGCTACGGAGTAGATTTTTCCTGGGCGCTCGGAGCCGCCTCGGCGCGCGAGATCGGGGAGAACGGCAAGCGCGGCGCCCGCGCCGCCAAAATGATTAAGCAGCGTGCGAAACGTACGCGGGCCAACGTTCTCGCTGCGGATCAGGCGCAACCATTCGAGTCGTTGCTCGTCGGTCAGCCGAACGCCCACACCTTCATTCTTGCCCACGCCACCCCCAACCGTTTCCGATCGGAGCATCGCCCAGGAGATGCGGCCAGACAACCATCGTTGCTATTTGCCGATCTTGCCTTCGGTACCCTTGATCAGCCGCGCGATGTTGGCGCGATGCATGATCCAAACCAGCACGGTGAGAATGACGAAAAGTTGTGCCTCTTGGCGGTTGTCGAGCGCCCAAAGTACAAAGGGCGTCGCCGCGCTCGCGATCAGGCCGGAGAGCGACGAGTAGCGCGTGATCGCGGCGGCGACGAGCCAGATCGCGCAGAACGCAATCATGGCAGGCCAGGCAAATCCGAGCAGGATGCCGATATAGACCGCGACGCCCTTGCCGCCGCGGAATTTCAGCCACACCGGGAACAGGTGTCCGAGGAAGGCACCGAGCGCCGCGAGGATCGCCAGGTCCTGTCCATAAAAATGATAGGCGAGCACGACTGCGAGCAGGCCCTTGAGGATGTCGCAAACGAGCGTCACCGCCGCTATTCCCTTGCGGCCGGTGCGCAGCACGTTGGTCGCGCCGATATTGCCCGATCCGATTTCACGAATATCGCCCGCGCCGGCAAGTCGCGTAAGGATCAGACCGAAGGGGATCGAGCCGAGCAGGTAGCCGAACGCGAACGCCGCGGCGTAATACGGAAATGCAAACGACCAGCTGATCGGATGCAACATGGCGCAGCTGCCTTCTCTCACCGCGTCCGCTCGATGACCCTTCTTCCCCTTTCCCCGTTGGGGAGAGGTCGGCCCGAAGGGCTGATGAGGGGAATCATGAGTCAAAAGACGGAATTGCTTGAACCCCCTCACCCCAACCCTCTCCCCGCAGGGGAGAGGGGGTTCTCATTCAAGGGTATGTGTACACCG
>JACQTM010000266.1 GCA_016210825.1 Hyphomicrobiales bacterium | reverse complement strand
CTACAAGACCGTGGACGTGACGCTCTCGACTCACGACGCCGGCGGCCTGACCGAGCGCGATATTAAGCTCGCCGAGGCTATGGACCGGATTGCCGGATAACGCTTGCGCCGCGCCGCGCGCGTGCCCATCTTTGGCGGCGGATATCAAAGCTCGCGCTTAAGGAGAGGTTATATGGCTCTCGGCCACACGACTGGATGGCAGGATGATGTATCGGCGACAGCTACCTCACGCCGTGCCGAACGTATTGTCCGCGGCGGATTCTGGCAGAAATTTCGTCGCTTCGCTGCTCGCCTACCTTTCGCCGAGGATCTGCTGACGGCGTATTATTGCGCCTTCGACAATATGACACCGCTACGAGTACGCGCGGTACTGCTTGGTGCACTTGCCTATTTCGTGTTGCCGTTCGATTTCGTTCCCGACATGCTGCCAGCCCTCGGCTTTACCGATGATGCGGCGGTGCTCGCAACCGCCGTGAAAATCGTCATGGACCATGTTCGCCCCGAGCATCGTGATGCGGCGAAGCATGCGCTTGAGAGACTTTAGGGTTTTACGGCTTCAGAATTGCCTTCCCCAAAACCCTGCGCGCGGCAATATCTTTCAGCGCATCGACAGCTTTGTCTAATGGGTAGACCGCGTGCACATGGGATGAGAGCTTTCCTTCGGCGCACCAACGTAGTAACTGCATCATATTGGCACGATGTGCCTGTGGCTCGCGTGCGATCCACGCGCCCCAATGCACGCCCACGATGTCTCGGCTTTGCAGCAACACGAAGTTGAGCGGCAATTGCGGAATCTCGCCTGCGGCAAAGCCGATGACGAGATACCGCCCTAGCCATACGAGTGAGCGCACCGCCGCTTCGGCAAGGCGGCCGCCGACCGGATCATAAGCGACGTCCACGCCGTGCCCGCCGGTCAGCCGCTTGAGTGCCTCGCGTAAGTCCTCTCTCGCGTAATTGACACCTTCGTCGGCGCCGTGCTGACACGCGAATTTTATTTTTTCATCCGATGACGCGCAGGCAATTACCCGCGCGCCCATCAACTTGCCGATCTCTACGGCCGCAAGGCCGGTGCCGCCGCTTGCACCAAGCACGGCCAGCGTCTCGCCTGCCGCGAGTCTGCCGCGATCCTTAAGTGCGTGATAGGCAGTGCCATAAATCACGCATAGGCCTGCAGCACGATCGAAGTCGATGCTGTCGGGAAGTTTGACTAGCGCATTGGCTGCGATCGCCACGCGCTCGCGGGCGGCGCCATAGCCGACGTAGCCCATCACCCGATCGCCTTGCTCCAATCCTGAGGTGCCCGGCCCGAGGCCTTCGACGATTCCGGCGAATTCCGCCGATGGCGAAAATGGCAATTGCGGCCTGATCTGGTATTTACCGGCGATGATTAGCGTGTCGAAGAAATTAAGCGCCGCAGCCTTTATCTTGACCACGCCCTCGCCCGGACCCGCCACGGGGTCGGGAATATCGAGCAGTTCGAGATCGTCGGGACCGCCAAGACGAGTGCAGAGGACGGCTTTCATAGGGATGTGAATTTGTTGGATCGAAGATCATAGTCTATCAGTTCGGGGTGGCGTGTCGCGACGAACTGATGGCAATCTTGCGCCCTACTGCCTTCACTTTGCCGATTTGGCTTCCTAATCGGCTATAATTGTCCAAAGACCGGTTGCGGCAAATTTGGTGCAACCCAAATCAAAGAGGCTCGATGAGGTCGGATTTCTTTCGTTCCCTGATGCCGCTTGTGGCTGCGATAGTCATCACCATCCCGCCCGCCGCATTGGCGCAGTCGGCAAAACCCGCCGCCAAACCTGCCCCCAAGCCCGCCGCCGCGTCCAGTATAGGCGGCGCGACACCGCATTTGCTGGGGCAGTTCGGCGACTGGGCTGCTTACTCGGCAGCGCCAGGCAACCGTCCGGTCTGTTTCGCGCTTACCAAACCGACCTCCAGCCAGACCAATCCGCCCAACCGGCGCGATGAGAGCATGACGGTGTATCTATTTGTCTCGACACGTCCGAAGGAAAAGGTCAAGGACGAGGTTTCCATTCTCATCACCGGCTATGGGTTCAAGCCGAGTTCCGATGCGACGGCGACCGTCGGATCGACGAATTTTGCCTTGTACACCCAGAATGATGGTGCCTGGATCAAGAACGCTGCCGAGGAAGCGCGCTTGGTCGATGCCATGCGTAAGGGCTCCGATCTTGTCATTAAAGCCACGACCTCGCGCGGCACGGAGACCACAGACAATTTTTCGCTGAAAGGCGTTGCCGAGGCACTCGATCGCGTCGCCCAGCAATGCAAGTGATCCGGTCATCCATTGAGTTAAAGATTAGCGTGGCTGCCTAAACGATACCATTTGTGGTAAGAGCCTCCGGCCCATTCACGGGGCGTCCTAAATCATGACTACAGTACGTCACGCCGACGTTCTATTGGAGAAAGTACCGCTTGAGCGCTACGTGCCGCCGGCGAAACCTTCGCTGCTCGGTCTCTCGCGTGATGATTTAGCGGATGCGCTCGCCGGGATCGGCGTACCCGAGCCGCAATTAAAAATGCGCGTCCAGCAGCTCTGGCACTGGCTATATGTACGTGGCGCAGCTGATTTCGACATCATGACAAGCGTCTCGAAGGAGCTGCGTCAGGCTCTTGCCAAGAGCTTCACGTTGATGCGACCCGAGATTGTCGCCGAGCAGGTGTCGGTCGATGGCACGCGCAAATGGCTCCTGCAATTGCCGCCCGAACATCTGGGCGAAACTCCGCATCAGGTCGAATGCGTTTATATCCCGGAGACCGATCGCGGCACGCTCTGCCTTTCAAGCCAAGTCGGCTGCACGCTGACCTGCACATTTTGTCACACTGGCACCCAGCGTCTCGTGCGCAACCTTACGCCTGGAGAGATCGTTGGCCAGATCATGATCGCACGCGACAGGCTCTGCGATTGGAACGGTGGGGCGGCCGACAGTCCGCGCCTCGTCTCCAACATCGTGATGATGGGGATGGGTGAGCCCCTCTACAATTTCGAGGCCGTGCGAGACGCGCTATTAATTGCGGCCGACGGCGATGGGCTGTCCATTTCCAAGCGCCGTATCACGCTTTCGACTTCTGGTGTCGTTCCGAATATCCCGCGTGCGGGCGCCGAATTGGGCGTCATGCTCGCGGTGTCGCTGCATGCGGTGTACGACGGTTTGCGCGATAGGCTTGTTCCGCTCAACCGCAAATATCCGATCGCCGAATTGCTCGAAGCCTGCCGCAATTATCCAGGACTCTCTAATGCTCGGCGCATCACCTTCGAGTATGTGATGCTCAAAGGCGTCAATGACTCGCTTGCCGATGCAAAGGAGCTTGTGCGCCTTCTCAAGGGCATCCCGGCAAAGATCAATCTGATCCCTTTCAACCCTTGGCCGGGCACCACGTACGAGTGCTCGGACTGGGAGCAGATCGAGAAATTCTCCGAGATCATCTTTAATGCCGGTTATGCTTCTCCCGTGCGTACGCCGCGGGGCCGAGACATCCTGGCGGCTTGCGGCCAGCTCAAGAGCGAGACGGAGAAACTTTCCGCTCGTGAGCGCATGGCGCTGCGTGCAATGGCGATGACGGATTGATCCATGGCCCTCGTCGTCCGCATCTTCGTTATATTGGTTGCTCTAGCGATTGCCATAGCGACGGCTGGTATAACGCTTGCGGTTGGGGTCGTCGCGCCGGAGATTTTCACCTTCGACAGCGATCCGGTTGAGCGGGCGGCGTTCTTTGTTATTGCGTTTTTCGCCACGGGACTTGCCGGGGTGTTTTCACTGGTGCCGGCGTTGGCGCTGATCGCCTTGGCTGAAGGCTTTAATATCCGGACGTTCCTCTACTATATGGCAGCGGGGGCAGCACTCGGCTATCTCGCCTATTTCGGCTCGGGATTTGGAATCCGCTTCGAAGAGACAACTGACATCGCGCCGGTGACTCGTCCCGTGGAATTAATTATGGCTTCAGGGATAGCCGGAGGTTTTATTTATTGGCTGCTTGCCGGTCGAAACGCCGGTCGCTGGCACGATATTCATACCACGTGAACCGGCCATTACTCGCGCCGTTTCATATCAGCATTGCAGCGGTTTGGTAATAATTGAGACGAGCATTGCGGCACCGAAAAAGTAGAAGACCCCGGTTTTTGGCCGGGGTCTTCTTATGGACATGACAAAGGGTACTAGGTCTGCGATTAGCGTCCACCACCACCGCCACCACCGCCGCCGTCACCACCGCCCGAGCCATTCTCGATCGCGCTGATCTCGGTTTCAGAACGGCCACGCAGCGAAATGCCGCGAGGGGTTTTGCTTATGGGATCGCACGCGTCCCAAAAGCCGGCGCCACGGGCGTCGGTATAAACCCAGCACTGGTTACCTTGCTTCAGGGGGCCACCCGCGTCATGGCGGGTCGCCGCGTTTGCAGTCTCCACATTGCGCTTCGCCGACTGGGCATAAGCAGGCGCGGAAACCGCAACGGCCACAAGGGCCGCAAGAATAACAACCTTCTTCATGGTGAATTCTCCTGTAACAGAAATAGTGCTCCGCGCGATTCAGCGCGGTTGACTGTGTCCAGTCACCAATGAGTGTTCGCGGACCCCGGTTTGGTTCAAGGTCGCAGCATGGAAAATGACGAGCGAAAAGAACTGTAAAATCAGTGTTTTAGGTGGACGCGTTTGAGCCCTACGGGAAACTTATCCTAAATTGACGCGCCCCTTTCGCCTATTTGTGAGCCAACGTGCTAGAAGGCGCGCGCCGCGAGTCCGAGGACAATGAGGATTTAAGGTGACCGCCGCTAGGACAGCGCCATTCACGCTTGCCGATCTCGCCGCCGTGATCAAGAAGCGTGCGGCGGCTAGCGCCGAGACGTCGTACACGCGAACGTTGCTCGATAAAGGCGTGGCGCATTGCGCGAAAAAGCTCGGCGAGGAAGCGGTGGAGACCGCGCTTGCGGCGATCGGTGAGGATCGCGAGCGCCTGATCGCGGAAACCGCGGATCTGCTCTACCATCTCCTTGTCGTACTCGAGGCGCGCGGCGTGACAATTCAGGAAGTTGAGGCCGCACTCGCCGCGCGTGCCAGTCAATCGGGTCTGGAAGAAAAAGCGTCCCGCCGTCGCGATTGAACGAGGCGTAAAGCCCCATGGAACAGCGAGCCGAAAACGGCGTTTCGCCCTATCGCACGTTTACGCGGAAGGAATGGGCAGCCTTGCGCGAAGACACACCAATGACGCTCACGCCATCAGAGGTCTCGGCGCTACGTTCCGTGCACGATCGGCTGGATATGACAGAGGTCGAGGAAATCTATCTACCGCTCTCACGCTTGCTTTCGATGTATGTCGCCGCCACGCAGCGGCTATTCCGTGCGCAGCAACGTTTTCTTGGCACCGAGGACGCCAAGATGCCGTATATCATCGGTGTGGCCGGATCGGTGGCGGTGGGCAAGTCGACGACCGCGCGCGTGCTACAGGCCCTGCTGACACGGTGGCCTAACACACCCAAGGTCGATCTCATTACGACTGATGGATTTCTCTATCCCAACGCCATACTCACACAAGAAAATTTGATGGAGAAGAAAGGGTTTCCAGAAAGCTACGATCTACCTGAATTGTTGCGCTTTCTTTCCGGCATCAAGGCGGGCGTTCGCCCGATGCGCGCTCCAGTCTATTCGCACATCGTCTACGATGTCGTACCAAATGAGCGGATCGAGATCGACCGGCCGGACATCCTGATCGTCGAGGGGCTCAACGTACTGCAGACAGGGCGGCCGCCGAAGGATGGCAAAGCCATTCCGTTCGTTTCCGACTTCTTCGACTTTTCGGTCTATCTCGATGCCGATGAAGAAGTCCTCAAACGCTGGTACGTAGACCGTTTCCTAGCGCTGCGGTTAACCGCATTTCGCGATCCGATGTCATATTTTCATCGCTATTCGACGCTTTTAGACAACGAAGCTGTCACAACCGCGACCTCGATTTGGAACCGAATCAATCTCGTCAATCTGCATGAAAACATTCTGCCGACGCGCCAACGCGCCGACCTCATTCTAAAGAAAGAAGAAAGCCACTTTGTCTCAGAAGTAACCTTACGGCGACTCTAATTGGCCTCTTGCGTGCCGCCGCCTGCGCCATATTCGCCGAAATGCTTTAAGTAACGGGCATTGATTGCGGAAACTGGCAGTATAATTAAGACGTCGGTGGTACCAAATTGCGAATCGATCACCGCGCCGTCGCCAATGTAGCAGCCAAGGCGCATATAGCCCTTGATCAGCGGTGGCAGTATCCGCAATCCCGCTCTCGGATCGATTGCCTCCCTCGGCATCCGGTTCATGCCGATGATGTGTTTGGGCAGTGCCGGCGCGCGCCACGCTTCCGACGCGCGGCCATAATGATGCAAGAAGGATAACGCGAGCGCGAGCTTGTCTGGATCGGTACCATTGATGCTGGCGCAACCGAACATCACGTCGAAACGATATTGTCGGACGTAAGCCCACACCCCCAGCCAGAGCAGTTCGACAGTGCGCTTGCTGCGATACTGAGGTAATACGCAGGAGCGGCCCAGCTCGAGGAAGCGCAACGAGCGATGCCGAGACACAAGACCATCAATGTCAAATTCACGCGATGTGTAGAAGCCATAATTACGCGCGGCGACTTCTTGGGGAAGGAGGCGGTAGGTTCCAACGACCTGAGGTGACCGGCGACCGGAGGCGTGGTCGATGACGAGCAAGTGATCGCAAATGTCGTCGAAGACGTCGATGTCGCGGCGCGCCAACATGGTGGATGCGCCGGCAATTGCAGAGCCATGCCTATAGAAGACACGATATCGCAATCTCTGCGCCTTACGAATGTCGGCGGTGTTCTGTGCAAGTCTAACCTCGAGCGATCCGATACGGCCGAGCGGCGCTGCAACATGTACAGGTTGCGGCAACCAGACCCTGAATCCGCCATTCGTGCGTAGCGATGGCAACAATCTGGTAAAGCCGGTTATGTCCGGCATCGGCCAAAATCGATTAACAAAGCGCGGCCGCGCAATCGCATCGGTACCGTGTCCGATGTCCATCAGTCCTTCGCTTTCCATCGGTTCCACGATTACCCCGTGCCAAAAGGATATGCCGAATCGGTCATCCACTCATGCCGCAGCATGCGGATACACACCGATCACGGCTTCATGACAATGTGACAACATGACAGAGCGCCCAAATTGTCGGTGCCAGAGGGCGTGGACTGTCAGGCAGCGATCGCGGCGGATTTTCCAGCTTTCACCAATGCCGCAGCGAGACGCTCACGGTCGAGCGGTTTTGAAAGGAAGCCGTCCATGCCGGCTGCGATGCAGACTTCGCGGTCCTCGGCAAATGCGTTGGCGGTGAGCGCGATGATCGGTATTCCTTTTTCGCCGGCCTCGGCGGAGCGGATCCGACGCGCAACCTCGACACCGTCGAGACCCGGCATGTGGATATCCATAAGGATCAGATCATATGGGGTGTCCGCCGCGCGCGCCGCAAGCCATGAATCAAGCGCCGCCGCACCGCTTGTTGCGACCACGGGACGATGTCCCAGTTTTGTCAGTAGCGAGCGGCACAACAGTGCATTGATCTCATTGTCCTCGGCTACCAGGATCGAGAGTCCGGCTTGATTGCCGACCGCTGCAGCGTATCCGATCATGTCGTCATTCGTAGCATCAAGGCTAGGTTCGAACGCATCATCGGCGTTAAGTCGTGCGGCAAGGGAAGCCGCACGTACCGGCTTAATGAGATAACCCGTGAAGCCAGCCTCTTTGAGTGCTGGTAGTGCGTGACGATCGCCGGGCGTGAGCAACACAATACGCCGCGCTACGCTTTTGGCCGTTGCATGCAACAACGCATCAAGCGCATTGCGACCAAGTGCGTAATCGACGAGCAGTGCATGGGTTTGCCTTTCGGGTAGTATGGTCGTCGCAACAAGATCATCCGGCACCACGCAGACCTGCGCACCCCAGCGCATCAGCCGGCGCGCCAGTAATCGTGCCTCAATGGCCGCTGGCGCAACGATCAGGACCGATTGCCCAGTCATGTCCGGCGCCGCGAATTCATCAAAATTGTTATCATCAGCAGCCGGCAACGGGACTGTGAATGTGAACGTCGCGCCGCCACCCATGGTGCTCTCAACACCGATATGACCACCCATGCGCTCGACAATGCGCTTGGAAATGGCAAGACCGAGGCCGGTACCGCCGAACTGCCGGTTGGCGCTGCTATCGGCTTGTTCGAATTCCCGGAAAATACGCTTCTGCGCCTCGGGTGCGATCCCGATACCGGTGTCGCAAACACAAAAGGAAATCTCGTCAGGCCAGATGCCGGGCTCGGCGATTACACTGACGCCGCCGCAATCCGTGAACTTGATTGCGTTGCCGGCAAGGTTGAGTAGGACCTGGCGCAATCGAATGGCGTCGCCGGCGACGCGCTGTGCCAGCCGCTCGTCTATATAGGATCCAATCTCTAATCCCTTTTGCTGCGCGCGCGGCGCGAGCAACTCGACAACGTCCTCGATCAGTGCCGGAAGCAGGAAGGTTCGCGTCGCAAGATCGAGCTTGCCGGCCTCGATCTTGGAGAAGTCAAGGATCTCTTCGATCAAAGATAATAGTGTCTCACCGGATGTCTTGGCGGCCTGTGCGTAGGTGATCTGCTCAGGCGACAAATCGGTGTCGAGCAGAAGGTCTGCCATACCAAGCATTCCGTTGAGGGGGGTACGGATCTCGTGCGATACCATTGCTAAGAATCGCGACTTGGCGCGGTTAGCCGTTTCGGCCGCGTCGCGCGCTTCAGCCAACGCGTGTTCTGTGCCGGTCCGATCGGTGACGTCGCGACCGACGCATTGCACATCCCCTTCGCCGACACCGGCGCGGATCGTCACTTCGCGCCACGCGATCCAGCGCGGACCGTCAGAACTTGCAACCAATTGATCGTGTACACGCGTGCCATCAGGCAGTGACGCGATCCCGCCCTGCTCTAGAACTTCGAGCATATGAATGTTGCTGATAAGCGAATCGTGCGAGCGTCCCGCGAGTCGGCAATAGGCGTCGTTGGCATAGGTGATGCGGTTTTCTCGATCGCGGCGCACGATCACGTCGCCCTGAGCTTCAAGCAGTCCACTAAACCGGTCGCAAGATTCTTTCAGCTCCCAGTTTCGGTCGGAAATTTCCTCGATGCGCGCCTCGAGCGATCGCATCCGGGTCGCGAGGCGGCGATTACGATAAATGAAGCCAGCAATCGCCACGCACGCGATCGCCAACAGCGCGCTCGCTCCCATGGCAAAATGATGTGGATTGTAGAATCCGTCATCGGCGGTCTGGATTTGCGAGACGAGCGCCAGCAAGACGCCTACGGAGATCGATAGCACGAGACCGATGCGCGCAGGGTCGAGCGCTCGCGCATAAGTTACGCATTGATTCCACGGTTTTTCGGGTTCCGCCCGCATGCCCGCGCCTGATCCCCAATTCGCAGGCTTGCTTCGCGCTCAGCTCCTGCCGATGCTGAGCGGCGATCCTGCGTGGCCTATCTATGGCTTCTGCGAAGATAATGATGCACGTAGAGTTTCGATTTCACTGCGATAAAGGTGTCTGAGGCAGGTCGCCGCGCAGGTCGGTTAATAATGGCTTAATCACGCCGCAGCGGCGAAGAATTGTGCCGGGCAATCACGCCTGATCGATTGTAAATTCAGCGGCGATCGGCGAATTCGCGACGCTTCGCGGCCTTCCACATGACCGCCATCAGTGCTGCCGCGTCATGATGGGAAAATCGTGCGGAATGCACGAAAAGCTTGTAGTCGGCGTTGCTGGCCGTTTGGGTGAACGCGACCGTCACATCCGGGTTAGGTTCATCAGCGCCAATACGAATTTTTTTCAATCTCCCTGCGGCCTTGCACAAGTCACCGTCGGAAGGGTGAAAATCATCGGCAATGACGATGTCGGCGATCTCTGGACGGTCCACAAGCTGCATGCGCAGATCGGGAGCCTTAATCGCATTGTCGATCCGGATCCGGTAATCCGGTGTTGCTGCGGTCGGCGTCAATTGATATGTCGCCGAGCCTGCAGTGAAGCAATGGCCCTTCGGCGAAATAAAAAATGAATGGCCGATGGCCGGAAGAGCAAACACCGACAATAACGCAAGAGAACTCGATAGATTATTCATGAATCCCGGTGCCCCATCCGCGCCTAGGTTAGGAAAAATTGGTTAGCAAGGCGTTAGCGAGCAGTTTCGCCGCCGCGGAAGTCGCTCACGCGGCATGCCGGATTTCGTCGACCAACGCACGATAGGATAATGCCTCCGCGATATGGATTCGGCCAACGCCGTCGGCGCCGTCAAGATCGGCCAGCGTGCGCCCTACGCGTAACACGCGATGGTATCCGCGTGCGGAGAAACGCATGAGGTCGGCGGCCTCGCGCAACAGCGCAAGCCCGGAACTGTCGGGACGCGCAATCTCTTCAAGTACGAGACCGTTGGCTTGCGCGTTAGTGCGAATGTGCGGAAGATTAAGCGCGCCGTACCGCGCGGCTTTAATATCACGCGCGCGCGCCACACGTGCCGCTACCTTGGAACTCCCTTCCGAAGGTGCAGGCAACATGAGATCAGCGGCACTGACCGCCGGTACTTCAATATGCAAATCGATGCGATCGAGCAGGGGTCCCGATAGCCGGTTTTGATAATCCGCCACGCAACGCGCCACAGCGCCCCGCTTGCATGCGAAGCCTGGCTCGCTGGCCCGACCGCAGCGGCATGGATTCATCGCCGCAACCAGCATGTATCTTGCCGGATATGTTACGCGGCGGTTGGCGCGCGCGATCGCGACCTCGCCCGTTTCAGTCGGCTGACGCAGCGAGTCGAGGACCTGTGGCTGAAATTCGGGAAATTCATCGAGAAAGAGGACGCCATGATGAGCAAGCGAAATCTCACCCGGACGTGCGCGCAATCCGCCGCCGACCAACGCAGGCATGCTCGCGGAATGATGCGGGCTGCGAAACGGGCGGCGGCTGGTAAGCGCGCCGTCAGCGATCTCGCCTGCAACGGAAGCGATCATCGAGACTTCCAGCAGCTCCTGTGGCGAAAGCGGTGGCAGAATTGAAGGCAGTCGTGCCGCGAGCATGGATTTGCCCGCGCCTGGTGGGCCAACCATCAGCAAATTATGCCCGCCGCCGGCGGCGACTTCGAGCGCACGCTTGGCGCTTTCCTGGCCTTTGATGTCGGCTAGATCGAGCAGACTATCCTCGGGCCCACGAATTTTCGGCTGCGGGCGTGTAAGTACTTGTGTGCCCCTGAAATGATTGGCGAGCTGGATGAGCGACGAAGTTGCGATGATCTCCATCTCCGGCGATGCCCAGGCCGCTTCCGCGCCACATGCTCCGGGACAAATCAATCCTTCCCCGCGCGCGTTGGCGCCAATCGCGGCAGGCAAGACGCCGGCAACTGGAGCGATGGAGCCGTCAAGACCGAGTTCGCCGAGCACGGTGAACCCCGAAAGTGCATCGTGCGGAATAGCGCCGATTGCCGCCATCAGGCCAAGCGCAATTGGAAGATCGTAATGGCTGCCTTCCTTGGGCAGATCTGCCGGCGCGAGATTGACGGTGATGCGCCGCGCCGGCAGGGCGAGGCCGGAGGCGATCAACGCCGCGCGAACGCGCTCTTTGGCTTCGGAGACCGCCTTGTCCGGCAATCCAACGATGGTGAAGGCCGGCAGACCCGGCGCGACCTGGACCTGGACATCGACAGACCGGGCCTCGATACCTTCGAACGCAACCGTTGATACGTGCTGAACCATCTTGCCCCCCTAGGTGAGCCTAGCCTAGGAGAATACCAGACACAAGAACATTTAGGGAACGGGTGAGGCGCTAGCCCCGTCGCGGCGGTGCAATCGGTTCAACAGGCGCTCGAAGCTGCGCACGAAAGCATCGAAATCAAAATTCTGCGGGTCATCGTGCTTGTCGTAGATGCCCTCGTCGAGAACCGCGTGAAAAGCTGGAATCATCCAAAACCCTGCACGCACGCTGGCGACCGTATAAACGAGCGCGAGGGTATCGTATTGCGGCGGCGTGAAGCCTGGATTGGGGGCTTCGAAGTCGTTGTTGCGCCCAAAGCCCGCCGCGCGCCGGCGTGGCTGGATCAACTCGGTGTGCAGAAACAAGCCTTTCAGCGCGATGCGGAAGTCGGTCGCCATTTCGAATTTCGTGGCGCGCCATGGTTTTTCGAGATCGTGCATCATCATCACTGCCCCGAGGCGGTTAATGAAGACATGCGCCCGTTCGATGCCGTTCAGGCACAGGAAATTGGCGAGGGTGTTGTATTTCACGTCGTGATTGATGTTGTCCGGAAACTGGCGCGAGCGAAAATTCGGTCCGCTGGTATCATGAATGACAAAATAGGTTGCCGCGCGTCCGAACGGATGATCGTCGTTCGCGCGTGAGACCGGTCGCGACAGATTGATGCCGAGCTCGGCATCGAGACCGCGTTCCTGCAAGACGGCAAAGAGTGCACCACGATCGGGGAGATCGAAGGAGCGTCCCACGCGTTCAGCTAAGACGGCGGGAAGATTTTCGCGCGGGTCTCCGATCTTGCCGCCCTTAAGTACATGCCGCGCAAGACAGGCCGCCTGTTGTGCTGCGTCACCAGCGAAACTCTGCAGATCGAGGTTGAATTCGCACGGACCCATGTTCTTCAGTGTAACGGGCTTCGACGGTGGATATTTGCAGTCTGCGAGAGCCCATACGGTGCCAGGTGCGGCCACCACGACGGCAATTGCAGTCAACGCGCACGCAGTTTTCCTGCGCAGATACGCGCAGACATGGACCAGTGCCTTCGCTGCATTGGTATACGCGAAGCTTCTCACTGGGCGAATCGTAACCGATATGAACAAGCGTTTAAGCATCGTCAATCACTCGCATTGAACCTAGCTTATTCGTAGCTTCTCTACCAATATCCATCCGTAACAAATGACGTTGTCGATCTTTCAGGCGGCGAGCGTGCGGCGCTTGCCCTCGATCCGGTCCCAGATCGTGGCCGCGATGTCCGGGCCGCCGAGCGTCTTGATGGCACGGATACCTGTAGGCGAGGTGACATTAATCTCGGTTAGGAATCCGTCGATCACATCGATGCCAACGAAGAGTAGCCCGCGATCGCGCAAAGCAGGTCCGAGTCGCCTACAAATCTCGCGTTCACGCGCCGTGAGCTCGGTCGCTTGCGCGGCGCCGCCGCGCGCCATATTGGAACGCAGATCATCGGCGGCGGGCACGCGGTTGACCGCGCCGGCGAACTCGCCGTCGACCAGGATAATACGCTTGTCGCCATGCTTCACCGCGGGCAGAAACTTTTGCACTACCCATTGTTCACGGAAGGTCGCGGCAAAGAGATCATAGAGCGATGCGAAATTAAGGTCCCCCTTGGAGAGCCGAAATACGGCGCCACCGCCATGGCCATAAAGCGGTTTCATGACGATGTCGCCGTGCTCGGCGCGAAACGATTTAATTTCGGCGAGGTCGCGCGTGACCAGCGTCGGCGGCATGAGATCGGGAAATTCCATCACGAATACCTTTTCCGGCGCGTTGCGCACATGCGCGGGGTCATTGACCACGAGCGTCTTCGGATGAATGCGCTCAAGGAAATGTGTCGTCGTGATATAGGCGAGATCGAAAGGCGGGTCTTGGCGCAGTAGGATGACATCGAAAGACGCTAATTCGATGCGGCCTGCCTCGCCAAGTGAGAAATGGTCGCCTTCCTTGTCGCGGACGGCAAGCGGTCGCACTACGGCGAATAGGCGGCCTTCGCGCTGAGCTAGGCGGTCGGGCGTGTAATAGGAAAGCCGATGACCACGTGCCTGGGCCTCAAGCAGCAAGGCAAATGTCGAATCCCCCCGGATGTTGATCCGTTCGATTGGGTCCATCTGCACGGCGACGTTCAGGCTCATGCCGTTATTTTCCACATATTCGGGGGTTTAGCCGATGGGTGGCACTGCCCATTGGGGGTCGCCCATCGGCGCGGCGACAATGCCGCGCTTGGACGCAATACATGGTTAACATTTTACAGCCAAATTCACGGTAGCGGGTTCTGGACTGGCGAGGATTGTGCGTGCGTCTTCCAAGTCTATCGATTTCGGCCAAGCTCTACGCCATCTTCGCCCTTCTGGCCACGGTGACGATCACGCTTGCTGCCGTCGCGGTGATCAATTCCCGTCGCCATGCCGCGCTAACCAGCGAATTTGAATCCGCCTTCATTGGTGCTGTGAACGTCCAGCGCGTCAACGCTTTGATATATGCAGCGATGATGGAGTCGCGCGGTATCTACATGTCAACGAATCTCGCCGCGTCGAAAAAGTACAGCGATAACTTGATAAAGTTCAACGACGAAATCGGCGCGGTACTCACGACTTGGCAAGTTGGTATGAGGAACGAGGATGCAGCAATCTTCAGCGACTTTGCGGTTCGCCTTGCCAGGTTTCAAAAGACTCGCGAGGAATTAGCTCACATCAGTAGCGAGGCTGGTCCGCAAGCTGCGCGTGAATGGCTCGAAAAGGCGCGTGAAAAAGGCGAATTCCGTGAAATCATTGCGGCTTTGAACACGGATATCCAGTCGCTTGCCGATCACTATGCAAAGCGCTCCCAAAGTATCTACTCGGAGATTGATAACGGCATCGAAAATGCCGCGCGATTGCTGGCCATACTCGCATTTGCTGCGATCGTGCTTGCCGGAATTGGCGCGTATGTCTTGTGGCGCTTGGTTGCAAGACCACTCGCGGAAATTACGCGCGTGACCGAGAAAGTTGCCGACGGGGATATTGAAATGAACGTTCCACATCGCGGCCGTCAGGATGAGATCGGTGCGTTCGCACGATCAATCGCAATCTTTCAGGCCGCAATGCGGCACAATGGCGAACTCAATCGCAAAATCAGCGGCGACGCCGAGATTCGAGCGCGCAATCAGCAAGAAATTGGCGTGGAGATCACACGCTTCGGCGCCGAAGTTGAAACCACGGTCGCCGAACTTGGGCGCATCGCCGACCAGATGCTGGAATCCTCGCGGCAATTGATAACATCGGCCGACCAAGCCGCGCTACGGACCGACGGAGCCGTTACTGCGTCCGATGAAGCCTCCGCCAATGTTCGTGATATCGCTTCTGCCGCTGACGAACTGACGGCTTCGGTTATGGAGATCGAGCGGCAGGTATCCCAATCAAATGTAATTGCAACTAAGGCGGTCAGCGAAGCTGAACGCACCAACGCGGCGGTCACGGAACTCGACGCTGCCGCCAAGCGCATCGGCGATGTGATTAGGCTGATAACCGATATCGCTGAACAAACCAATTTACTTGCGCTCAACGCCACGATCGAAGCGGCGCGCGCGGGCGATGCGGGGCGCGGCTTTGCTGTCGTCGCCGGAGAAGTCAAGGCGCTCGCCGGCCAGACCGCGAAAGCGACGGAGGAAATTGGAACGCAGATTTCCAGCATGCAGAAGGCGACGACACGTTCGATCGAAGCGATTGGCGCGATTGAACGCACTATTCGCCAGATCGGTGAAATTTCGAGTGCGATAGCGGCTGCGGTAACCGAACAGGGCGCAGCGACGCAGGAGATAGCGCGCAGTGTCGAGACTGCGGCCCGGCGCACCGTCGAGACGGTGGACGAAGTTGGTCGCGTCGGCGAGGCGACGAACGACACCAGATCCAGCGCCACGGCGGTTAAGTCGGTTGCCGAGGAGCTCGGTACGGTCGCTGGCCGCATTCGTGCTCAGGTCGATCAATTCTTCCAGCGCTTGCGCGCGGCGTAATCGTTCATCCTTCAAAATCGAAAGCAGCGGCAATATGGCGCGGCATCTGGGCTGGCGCCACAAGTACGGCGTCGAAACGGATGTCGCGCATAGCTTCGTCCTGATTGTCGGCGAGCCAAGCTGCGGCGGCGGCGGCGATTCGACGTTTCTGACGCTCACTGACCGATTCCGCCGCTAGGTCAAGTCGGCTGCGGGCCTTGACCTCGACAAAAATCAACAATTGCCGACGGCGTGCAATGATATCGATCTCGCCGGCGGAGCTTTTCCAACGCCGCGCCAAGATGCGAAAGCCTTTGGCCATGAGCAGTGCCGCCGCCAGACTCTCGGCGGTGAGCCCGGTCCGGAGTGCGGCCTGGCGCTTCGGGTGCGGAGTCGTACGGTTACGGCGCGCCATCTGCGGCCTTCGTGAGTTCGAGCGCGCGCTGATAAATCATGCGGCGTGGTTGACCAGTCACGTTCGCCACTTCGGCTACCGCATCCTTAAGCGAAAGCCGCACGAGGGCGGCGCGGAGAAGCGTATCAATGTCGCCGGCATCGAGGCGAGTATCGAAACGCGGCGGTGCGACGATGACGACGATTTCACCCTTCGGCGCGGCCGCATTGGTATAGCGTGCGACGAGATCAGAAAGCATACCGCGACGCACCTCCTCGTGCAGCTTGGTCAATTCGCGGCAAATCGCAGCCTCGCGCGCGCCCAAGATATTATTCAGGTCGACAAGGGTCGCGGCGAGTCGCGGCCCTGTCTCAAACAACACGACCGTCGCCGGAATGCGCGCAACCTCAGCAATACGCGCGCGCCGTTGTGCGGCCTTGGCAGGGAGAAAACCCGCGAAGAAAAAACGATCGGTCGGTTGCCCCGCCACCGTGAGCGCGGCAAGCACGGCCGACGCCCCCGGCACCGGCACAACCGCGCGGCCCGCTGCGGTCGCTTCACGCACCAGTTTGTAACCGGGATCGGAAATCAACGGCGTGCCGGCGTCCGAAACAAGTGCCACGGCCTTGCCCGCCGCGAGCGCCGCCAGAAGTTTCGGACGCGCCGTGGCGGCGTTGTGTTCATGATAGGGCGTAACCGGCGTGAATAATCCATAATGATCGAGCAATTTGCGCGTTACCCGCGTATCCTCGCAGGCGATAAGATCAACGCCAGCGAGTATCTGCAACGCGCGCAGTGTGATATCGCCGAGATTACCGATCGGCGTCGCCACGACGTAGAGCCCGGAGCTAAGTCTTGGCGCTTCGCAAGCCTGCCCGGCGACGACATAATGCCCAGGTTCTTGCTTTGAGCGCGTGTGGCGGCGCGCGATGCCCGCGTCCTTTCGTCCCTTCATTTGGGCACCCTAAACGCCGCATGGTTGCTCGTCATGGCGCGATTGGTTCCGGTCCGTTTTTCGCTTGGTTAACCATTCGCCGACAATATGCCAGATTGCCATCGTGGACTGGCGCCGTGCCTCGAGTGGCGTCGTTTCTTGGAGACCGGCCATGTCCCGGCTGACGTTATCAAACCGGTTGAATTCGCCACGCGTCAAATCCGCGTGCGTTGGCGGTTTGTTTGCGCTGGCGGCTTTATCGCTCGCCGCTTGCGCCGGCACGGGCCAAAACAATCCGAATCCATTCGGCGCACAGCAATCATCCGGCCCAACACAGCCGGCGACGTCGTTCGGCACCGGGCAGTACAAGGTCGGCTTGATCCTACCGTTATCGGCAAGCGGTAACGCGGGGCTTGCCGCTCAGTCGATGAAGAACGCCGCCGAAATGGCGCTCAAAGAATTCAACAGCCCGAATATCCAACTGCTGCTCAAGGACGACGGCGGCACGACAACCGGCGCGCAAGCTGCCGCCCAGCAGGCGCTCGATGAAGGCGCCGAAATCATTCTTGGGCCGCTGTTCGCGCAAACCGTGAGCGTCGTCGGTCAGGCCGCGCGAGCGCGCGGCGTGCCGGTCGTTGCGTTCTCGACCGATGCCAATGTCGCCTCCCGCGGCATTTATCTTTTGAGCTTCCTGCCGGAATCCGATGTCGAGCGCATCGTCAGTTACGCCATCAGCCAGGGAAAGCGATCCTTCGTCGCGCTGCTGCCGGACAATGCCTATGGTTCGGTAGTCGAGGCGGCATTCAAGCAGGCGGTCGGGCGCCGCGGCGGTCGAATCGTCGCGCTCGAGCGCTATCCGCTCGACAAACAGAAAATGGAAGGTCCGATCAAGATTGCCGCCCAGGCGGCGGCGCGGGCAGATAGCATTTTCATTCCCGACGGCGCCGATGCTTTGCCGCTCGTGCTGCAAAGCCTAGCAACGAATGGCGTCAATCCTCGCCGCGTTCAGCTCCTCGGCAGCGGTTTGTGGGACGATCCGCGCGTCTTTTCCGAGGCATCGTTGCAGGGCGGCTGGTTCCCGGCGCCCGACGCCGCCGCGTTTCGCAGTTTCGCCGGCCGCTACCGCGCGCGCTTCGGTCAAGATCCGGTTCGAATGGCAACGTTGTCGTATGATGCCGTGGCGTTGGTCGCTGCATTGGTGAAGACGCAAGGGCCGCAGCGCATCAGCGACGATGTCCTGACCAATCCGTCTGGATACGCGGGTATTGACGGTATCTTCCGTTTCCGGCGCGACGGCACCAACGAGCGCGGCCTTTCGGTTTTGAGCGTGAGCCCAACGGGCGGCCAGCCGATCGCCCCGCCGCCGCGGTCCTTCGGTGCATCGGGAACCTAGGCTGCCAGATCGGCGACGACCGCATCGAGCAACGGAAATCAGGCTTTCGTAACCCGCAGGCGTCCGTTCTTCGTGATCTCGACAGCGCCCTCGGCGCTAAGCAACGAGATTCGGCGCGAATCGAGGGTGCGGCCAGCGAGCGCGGCATAGCGG